>CAJXGP010000274.1 GCA_913053915.1 uncultured Ignavibacteriales bacterium
AAACTGGTAGAAATTGAAGGTTTTGAACATTGTGCGAAAGCAAACAGAACGGGCAACAATGACCGCAAAAAAGACAAAGAAAATATATTTGATAAGGATGAAAACCAAACACTTTTTGAGCATTACAAATTTACAGCCGATAAAGGACAAGAATTTTTACGAATTGATAAGTTTTTGATGGTTAGAATTCCTAATGCCACCAGAAACAAACTACAAATAGCAGCCAACGATGGCAATATCTTAGTTAATAAAAAAACCGTAAAACCAAGTTATAAAGTAAAACCATTTGATGTAATAACCGTAGAACTCCCCTATCCACCACAAGAAACCGAATTAATTCCAGAAAATATTCCTTTAAATATTATTTATGAAGATGAATTTTTACTTGTAGTAAATAAAGATGCCGGTATAGTAGTTCATCCCGCATGCGGAAATTATACGGGAACGCTTGTAAATGCGCTTCTTTTCCATACGAAACAATTAAGTGAAGTTAATGAACCGGGTAGACCGGGGATTGTTCATCGTTTAGACAAAGATACGAGCGGTTTATTATTAATTGCAAAGGATGATTGGACACACGCAAAATTAGCCGAGCAATTTGCTAAGCATACAATTGAACGAGAATATTGGGCGGTTTGTTGGGGCATATTTAAAGATAATTCCGGTCAAATAATTAAAAATATATCTCGAAGTGAGTCCGATAGGAAAAAGTTTATAGTTAGCGATACAAAAGGTAAATATGCTTACACTATTTATGAAGTTATCGAGGAATTTGAATTCACTTCGCTTGTACGTGTAAATTTAAAAACGGGAAGAACCCACCAAATTAGAGTTCATTTATCAAGCATACATCATCCGGTATTTAGCGATTCTGTTTACGGCGGGAAAAAAATCGTATGTGGTTCTGCATTGCCTAAAATGAAAACAAGAGTTGATAATTTATTCAAAATAATGCAGCGTCAAGCACTGCATGCTAAAACTATTGGCTTTCTTCATCCTCATAAAAAAGAATTTATGCGTTTCGATTCCGAATTGCCGCAAGATATGCTTAACTTAATTGAAAAATTGCGGTATTGATTAATTAAAAGTATTGGGAATTAAAATGATAGAACCTTATAGAGGGATTTTCATCCAATAAAAAATTTTCCGTCAGGGTTATAAAGTTTAAATGTTTTAATTTAAACCTCATTTTTGGCGGCAATTATTAAATCTGTGAATTCTCTGAATACACCTTCACCGCCTTTTTTAGTGCATACATAATCAACCATTTTGATTATTTCATTTGCCGCGTCAATTAATTGGGCTGAATACATCGCATCTCCTTTTATATTTCGAACATCGGTTCTGACCGGTATAATTAATAATGCCGATATCATTAACGTCATCACCGATAAAAGCGCTGTTTTTAGCGGAAATTTTTAAATCGCTACATATTTGTTTAAGTTTTTCTTCCTTGTCCCACGAGCCGGTATAAAGATATTTTATCTTAAGCCGCTTTGCTCTGGCTTCAATAATATTTGAAATATCTGTCGAAATAATAGCTGTTTCGACTCCGGCTTCTTTAAGAAGACGAACAGCCATACCGTCTTTAACATTGAATTTCTTCATTATAAGTCCGTTATCATTATAGTATAAACCTCCGTCGGTTAAAACGCCGTCCACATCCGAGACAAATAATTTTATTTTTGCAAGTTTTGAAATCAATTCTTTCTTCTTCACTTTTATTACCAATTTAAATTTTGTATTATTTTAATAATTAAATTTTTATACATTAAGACGTTGAAAATAGTGAAAAAAATTATAAGATGAATTAGTTAAATTTAAAAAGCTTGGGTATCCGTAAAGAACATTTTTAAGTTTTGAATTGTAAATATTAACAAATATCTCTTTAGAAGAGATTCATAAATAATTATAATTGAATGTCAGGAGAACCAAATTCACTTTTATATAATTTAATCTGATATGAGAAAATAAAGGGAAGTTATATTTTTAGAACGTAAAAAATCATTGTTATTAATTTTATAATGAATTATTAGCCGGGAAACAAGTTGACTGAACAATTTAAAATATCATCGATTATGATAGCAAAGAATGAAGAACACAATATTCAAAGATGTATCGAAAGCCAACTAGATTGCATTAACGAGATTGTAATCGTCATTGATAGTTCAACAAGTGACAATACACTTGAAAAAGTTAAGTCATATCCATCTGTTAAATATGAAGTCGTTGAATGGCAAGGGTATGCTAAAACGAAAGAATATGCCGTTACTCTAACCGGCAATGAATGGGTTTTATGGATTGATGCCGATGAATCGATATCGGATGAATTGAGTAAGGAGCTAATATCTTTTAAGAATAAATCACCTAAATATTCTGCTTATACAGTAGCAAGAAAAGCGTACTTTTTGGGTAAGTGGATAAAGCATAGTGGTTGGTACCCGGCTAGAGTTATCAGGCTATTCAACAAGAACGAGGCTAAGTTCGTATATAAAGATGTACACGAGTATCTGATAGCAGATAGTCGAGTGGGAGAGTTAAAAAACGATTTAAATCATTTTACCGATCCTTCAATTAAACATTACTTTGATAAATTTAATCATTACACAACGCTGGCGGCAAATGAACTGGATAAAAACCGAAAAAGTTTTTCTATTTTAGATATCCTTGTACGTCCGATTTCGATATTTGTAAAAATGTACTTTATAAAACTGGGATTTCTAGACGGTATGCAAGGCTTAATCTTAGCGGTATTTTCATCGTTATATGTATTCACCAAATATTGTAAGTTGTGGGAGATAAAGAATATCAAGTAAACGGTATTGGAAAATGATTCGAATAGTAGTAAAATATTTTTACAGTTCATAATACCAAAATCTGAGATTTCCGGTAATTAAGAATATTTTTTAGTCAATCCGTTCAATTAAAATAACAATCGGTAAAATTATAACGGCACCCACTTCTATACTAGAGCCTCTGCAAAATAAGGGTTCTGTCATTTCTTCTAAGGGAATGCCTGCAGCAAAATTCGCTTTTTGGATGAGAAATCTTTTTCACAGAATTCTTTGAATGGTTATTGCACATATTAAGGGGGTTCTCCCTCCGGTCGAATTAGCAAATCATTATAATGACTTATTTTGCAGGAACTTTAATCGGTTGAGTTTCAAATCCATTCATCAATAATCTCTTCCGCCATTTTTTCGGCAAGATGCCAATCGTGTAATTTTTCGTGAGCGTTTTGTTCTAAATCATTTTTTAGATTAATTACGTATTGTTTGTACGAAGCTATTATTTGTTTGGTTACATTTTCATGATTAGGAATTTTTATTTGATACAGTTCCTTTCTTGTTAATATCTCAATAAATTCGGCTTGTATTTCATTTTCAACTTCAATTATGGTTTTACCTGCATCATCTTTCAGTTCAAATTTATTAAAGAACGATTCGGAACTAAGTTTTTTCCCGTTTGAAGAAAAAACGGTAAAATCAAGTTCGTGATAATTTCCTTCTTTATAAAATGCCTCGGGAAACTGTTTTATGCCGTTTGGAATTATATCTTTTGAAACTGCTTTTTTAATTTCATCATAAGCTATTTTAATATTTTGAGCTTTTTGTTTTTTTCGCATTTTCGGAAGTTCGAGCCTTTCTTTTACAAGCTCTGTTATTCCTTCATAAATTCGAGGCAAGTATTCCTTTGGGTCTAACCCTAACGCTTCAAGCACTGCTGTGTCTAATTCTTTTCTGTCTTTTTGTTTTACTTCCTTATCAGCGGATAACACTCTTCTTGAAAAAATAGTATCGGGAATTTTTTTTAACTCCTTCTGTTTTAGTTGCTCCGTCACCTAAATTTACACGGCTATTTACTTCTTTTATTAAAGCGAATACATACGAGTTCAAATAATTTTGTAATGTATTCAATCGATTTTCATCTTCAATTAAATATTCAAATAAATTATGGTCAACGTGTACATTTGTTTTGTTAATAAATGCAGCAAACCTATCGTTATTAATCATTTGTAAAAGTATTGGACCCGGCGATTTTGCTATAATTGACCACCAATATTTTCTACCTTGAACAGATGGCACATCAATCCATTTTTTATTTTGCGGTGTTCTTTGCTTTTCTCCCCATTCAATATATTTTAAAGTTTTTACATCGCCTGCTTTCTTCAATTCGGTTTTGCTTTTATTACAAATGAATATTTTATATTTTAATTTTGTCGGGTCAATAATTATTTTTTTTGATTCTTTCGGACTTTTAATAACCGGTTTCAAATACTTCTTTTCAATTTCACCTTCCCATCCGCGTGCATTTCTGCAACACACCAAACTTTTATTTGCCGG
>CAJXGP010000275.1 GCA_913053915.1 uncultured Ignavibacteriales bacterium
TCACATTTGTTTTGATTGCGGGTATAGCTTTTCCGATTGTACCACATCCGGACACATGGTATGAATTTCCATTAATACCCGGTTTAAAACAAAATGCCAAAATCATATTCTTCCACGTACCGTCTGCATGGCTGGCGGTTTTAGCTTTTTTAATGTCAACCATTTACAGCATCAAATATTTAAGGAAAAAAAATCTTGATGATGATGCCAAATCATATTCTGCTGCACAGTTAGGAATGATATTTACAATTCTTGCAACGATTACCGGTGCTATTTGGGCTAGATTTGCATGGGGTTCTTTCTGGAGCTGGGACCCGCGTCAAACCAGTATTTTTGCTCTGTTGCTTATCTATGGAGCTTGGTTTGCACTTAGGTCTTCTTTAGAATCGGAGGAAAAAAGAGCCACGCTGTCGGCAGTTTATTCCATCATTGCTTTTTTATCCGTTCTTTATCTTTATTATGCCGAGAATTATGGACGGATTACATCCCGGTTCTTTGGATAGTCCTAATGCAGGTCCTATTGTGAGTTTTACAATGAATGTCAATATGCTTTTGGTCTTCTTCTTATCATTAATTGGATTTACCATCCTTTATTTCTGGATGTGGAGAATCGGATATAAATCAATTATTTATAGAGACAGAATTAATAAACAAAATAACAGAGGTTAAAATTGCAAGGACTTTATAACTTCTTAAATCATAATTCAATTTATCTTGTACTGATAATTGTCCTAATTGTATGGACCGGTATCTTTTTATATCTATACAATATCGATAAAAGAATTAAATATATTGAAAAGGAAATTAACGGAGAAAAACATGAAAAATAAATATATATTCGGTACCTTTATAATTGTTGTCTTTTTGGGCATTATGAGTTATTTATTTACTCAAAGTAATATTAAATACGAGAATAACTTTGCAGTTGTTAAAAAGGAAAATAAAATTGTAAAAGCTATGGGTAGTTGGATTAGAGATAGAAATTATGTAATTAATAAACAAGACGGAACGTTTACTTTTTATATGAAGGATGAACACAATAATGTAATGAAAGTTGTGCTCAACGGAATGATACCTAATAATTTTAAATCTGCCAGCAGCGTAGTTGTTACGGGGCAATATAAAGACGGATATTTTCATGCAAAAAACATTCTTACGAAATGTCCGAGTAAGTATGAAAGTCAGAATGTAAAAGCAACTAAATTATAATTGATTTCTCTATATAAAATCAAAATTTCTAAAATATAGTTTCAACAAAATGAGATTGCTCGAAAAACAAGGAATTATCATTCTGAACTACCTGTCCGTCTAAGGCGGAAAGCGAAGAGCCTATTTTCTAAAGGATCTTCGTTGCGCCCCTTCTCAGAATGAAAGTAAAAAATTACTTTTGTAATCCTTTGAATTCTAAATTTTTAAACTTCCCGCTCACTACCGATGTGAGGTGTGTCTAAAAAGAATGACTTATTATGGAGAACTAATTATTCAAAGTAACATAGAAAAATCGGATATACACCGAACGAAACTTGACAAATATCGAATCGATAAAAGCATTAATATTCAAAATATATTCAATTTATTAATAACCAACCCTTTTTAATTTGATTACATGAGGCAGTAATGATAGGTTCAATTTTATTAACACTTGCACTGGTAAGTAGTATAATAACAATGGTAATGTATTATTTCAATTACCGGGGTTATAAGAATGTTCTTAATTATGCCAGAATCGCTTACCATACAATGGTATTATTAGTAATTACTTCCGCAGTATTACTAGAGTACCTGATATTAACTCATCAATATCAATATGAATATATTTATAGTTATAGCAGTAACGAACTATCTAAAGGAATTTTAATGGCTGCATTTTGGGCGGGTCAACAAGGCAGCTTTATGCTTTGGCTTTTATTAACGGTAATAGTCGGATTATTTTTACAATCTTATTCTTCAAAAAGAGGTGATCTCGAACCCAGGGTTATGGCAGTGTTCACTCTTTCAACTACATTTTTACTTATTATGGTTTCACCGATATTTAAGAATCCTTTCGCTTATATTTGGGCTGTACCGACTTTTATCAGCGCAAAAAGTATCAATCCTAATTTTATTCACATGCCATTTTTACAAAACTATCTTTACGGCAATGGAACATCGGGAAAAGAATTTGTTAAGATGGGACCTCAATTATATGCGGTACTCTTATCTGCAGAAATTCCTGTAAGGGAATTCATAATAAACGGGAATGGTTTAAATCCGGAATTAACCAATTTTTGGATGCAAATACATCCACCAATTTTATTTTCCGGTTTTTCATTGTCAGCGGTTCCATTTGCATTTGCGATGGCAGCAATGATGAAAAACGACTATCGGCAGTGGGTTAAACAATCATTCCCTTGGGTACTTGCGGTAGCTGGAGTTTTGATATTAGGCGTAATGGTGGGAGGTTATTGGGCTTATGAAGTGCTTGGATGGGGCGGATACTGGGGTTGGGATCCTGTTGAAAATTCAAGTTTAATTCCATGGATTATCAGCGTTGCCGCTATCCATACAATGTTGGTTCAAAGAAAAAGTCAAAAGAAAACCGGCGGTCCGGGAAGATACGTAAAAACTAATCTTATTTTATCAATCATGATTTATATTTTTGTTCTTTATAGTACATTTCTTACAAGAAGCGGTGTTTTAGGTAATGCATCGGTACATTCTTTTGTTAATCCCGGCATGATGGTTTATCTGTTTTTAATAATTTTCGTGGGCATATTCCTTTTAATTGGGTTCGGTACCTTCATTTACAGATGGAAAGATTTGAACAAAATAACGCTGCCGGAAGAAGGATTATTTTCAAAAGAATTGGCATTATTCACAGCCACAATAGCACTTTGTGCTTCCGCTTTAATAATTCTCGTCGGTACTTCCGCTCCAATCTTCGGTACTTCGGTAACAACTGCATTTTATGATGAAATGAATTTGCCGATTATAATTATAATCGGCTTTCTTAATGGGTTCAGTCTTCTTTTAGAGTGGAAATTTACGAAGGGAAAAGATATAGTAAAAAGATCTATCTTTCCTATTGCCGAAACAATTATTGCATCGGCATTAATTATAATTTTTGCAGGCATCACGGATATACTGATGATATTACTTATACTATCGGCTGCGTTTGCATTCTTTGTAAATCTCGGAATTGCTTTTAAAATTATGAAAGGTAATAAGAAAAAGCTTGGAGCTTATATTGCTCACATAGGTATGGCTTTATTTATTCTAGGTGTTATTGGTTCGGAAGTGTACAGCAATGAAAAAGACCTCGATTTAGTCAAAGGAAAACCTCAAGAAGCATTTGGTTATCAGTTAACATTTACCGGCTATACACCAATTGATAATAATACCAAGTATGCTTTTAACATAGAACTCAAGAAAGGAAATAGCGAACATATAGTTAAACCGGTAATGTACATAAGCAATTATAATAACAGTATTATGAGAGAACCGGCTATACTTAATATGTTAACAACTGACTTTTATGTTTCACCTCTTGGTTACGATAACGGAACTTCAAACAATACTCAAGGACATAATGCCGCTCTTGCCTTAGGTGAAAAGACAAATTATGACGGTTCTGAAATTACATATAAAAAATTTATCGCTCCAAATACAGGCGTTATGACAAACGGCGGTAATTTTAAAATGGGCGCAAAACTTATCGTTCAAAAAGACGGTAAAACTTATAACGTTAGTATTATTATGAAAAAGGAAGGACGAAAGATCGATTTTGTTCCTGTTGAAATAAAAAGTGCTAATTTGAAAATTATACTTAAGAAAATTGATCCTTCTACTAAGAAAGCAGACTTCGTAATTTCTCATCTCGAAAGCGCTAAAGAAACAACGGTTAAACCGAAAGAAGTCCTTACTATATCAGCTAGTACTAAACCGTTTATTAATCTAGTATGGGCGGGAGTTTTAATAATAGTAATAGGATTTTTTATTTCCGTTGCCAGACGATTAAAAGAATCTTTTACATAAATCTTTCGGATTATTTTTGTAAATAAATTTTGGTAAGTTCGATGTGTTTTTTCAATTTATAGATTCCCATGATTTAAATTCAAATTAATGCTGCAGCAATGTTGGCTCTGTCAACTACGTAAGAATTTATTCATAAACAAGAGTCCACTAAATAAAATAGAGTTTCCACAAAATAGTTATTGTCTAACATTGGAAATTTCGTTAATATGAAAGTATCATTTTAACAATAATATAAATTGTTTTTGAAAATCGATTGATTGTCAACAATAAAAAAGAGAGAAAAACTATTTAGTGCACTAACCGGATTAAA
>CAJXGP010000276.1 GCA_913053915.1 uncultured Ignavibacteriales bacterium
ATCAAAAGCAAAATTCTCTGCAACTTTTAGTCTCTATCAGTTTTCCTCTCACTCTCATCAGCAGTTGGTGAAGCAGTAAAGAACGCGTATTTATAACACGCCCAATAGGAGGGGAGATAGATAGAAATAGAGGAAAATAAAATAATGGCAAATATTTTGAGGCTGTCATGGTAGAATCCAGCCAGATAGTTTATGGCGAAGGAATGTCCAATAATATCAAAAATTAATCGAAAAACTAAAAGGACTTTCCAGATTCTTGGTTTAAATAAACGAATATTTAAGGCATAGAGGGCTAAGGGAATGCAGTGGATAATGTTAAGGATAATTTGGATAAAGGTGGCAAAATAGGAAAGAAAAAACAGACTATTAAACCAGCAAATGATACGAAAATAAAACAGTTTACAAAAATTGTTTCAGCTAAATCTAACATCGATTTTAAAAATTCGGTGACCGAAAATTTGTTTTTTAATTTCTTCCGGAATATTAAGAGCAACAAAAAGCCTAGTCATCTAAAGATATACCTAATAAAAATCTCCTCACCATATCCAGTGCAGCTTGGGTTGTCCTTTGTTTATTTATAATTCTGTCATCACCGAACATAAATTTTTTAGCGGTACAAACTTTATCATCACAAATTCCGATAAAAACCAGCCCGACAGGTTTATCAGTTGTAGCACCGGTTGGTCCCATGATACCCGTAACCGACAGCCCAAGGTCAGTTCCACTTATTGCCTTTACCCCTTCAGCCATTTGTCTGGCGACTTCCAAACTAACTACCCCATATTCTGCAATTATATCCTCATTCACATTTAAAATTTCAACTTTGGAAGCGTTACTGTAAGAAACAATACCTCTTTCGAAATAAACACTACTACCGTTAATATTTGTAAGTATGTTCGACATATTACCGCCGGTACAAGACTCTGCAACGGCAATTGTTAAACCTCTTTCTATTAATAATCTGGCAATGACCTGTTCGAGCGATTCTTCTTCTCGGCTGAAAATAAACCTTCCCACTAAACTTCTAATTTTTTGTTCAACTTCAGTAATTTTATTCTGAGCCAACTCTTCATTTTCGGCAGTTGCGGTAATACGCAATTTAACACCATATTGATTCGGTAAAAACGCCAGTTTTGCTCCGTTTAATAATTTATCTAAATCACCAAGTTTTTCATAAAGCACTGATTCAGGTATTCCGGTAGATTGTAAGGTATCACGCTTGACTATAAATTCCCGGTTTTTAACCTTCTCTTCCAGCTTAGGAATTACAAATAATTTCATCATTGCTTGCATTTCATAAGGTACACCGGGCATCACAATAAAAATTTTACCATCTTTTTCAATCCACATTCCCGGTGCTGTTCCCAAATGATTATTTATTGCAACAGCAACTTTAGGAACAAGTGCTTGATTTTCGTTAACTTTGGTCATTTTTAAACTTCGTTTTTTTAACAGGATTTTTATATCTTCAAGCACTTCTTTGTCTTTGACCAATTCGGTATGAAAAAATTTTACTACACATTCCCTCGTTACATCGTCATGAGTCGGTCCTAAACCGCCGGTAACAACAACCAAATCGTTTTTATCCAAGCAGTCCTTAAATTCCTGCATTATCATTTCTTCGTTATCAGGAACAACAGAAGTTTTTTGAACATCAATTTGAATATCGGATAACTGCCGACCAATATAAGCAGCATTGGTATTAAGTATTTGTCCGATTAAAATTTCATCTCCAATTGTAATTATATGAGCATTCATAAATCTCTCTACTAAGAAATTATTTTATGTTATTTGATAAAAATAAACAAAATTAATTGAATAAAAGCCAAAGAGTAAATACCTGCAAGTATATCATCCATCATTATCCCCAATCCGCCTTTCAAGTTTTCAAGTTTTTTAACTGGGTAAGGTTTGATAATATCGAAAGCGCGCCAAATAATAAATGCCGATATAGAAATAATCAACTTATTGGGTAAGAATAAAAGTGTAATCCACATCCCAACAACTTCGTCTATAGTACATTCGGCAGGATCGTTTCCGTATATCGCCTCAAATTTTGTCCCTACATAAATACCATAAAAAATAAAGATAATAATGGCGGGAATCAATACATAATAATTATTAAAACCTGGAATATAGTAAATAATTAAAGCAGCAATACTAGCCATAGTACCGGAGGCAAAAGGAATGTAGCCGGTATAAAATCCGGAACCTAAAAATTTTTCGATAAAATTAAGTTTCATTTTTAAATAGGGATTTAATTAAATATCTGTTTTGATAAAGATATGAAATTCCTGAATGTAATGTAATTATTGTTATAAAAAGTGTAAAAAAGAAAATGAACTGCTTATTTAACAAAATATCAAAATATTTTTCATTTCCCAAATAAAGCTGTGGAATATATTCAGCGACATAAACTATTAATAAATAATATAAAAAAGTCATCTGAATAAATGTTTTCCATTTAGCATAATAACTGGTAGAAAATGTTTTACTCTTATAATCTGCATAAGCTCGTAATCCGGTAACTATAATATCCCTTGAAATAATAATTACAACCATCCAAAGCGGTATAATATGAAGTATCACAAATCCGATAAAGGCTACAGACGTTAAAATCTTATCTGCCAGAGGGTCCCAAAATTTACCCCAAGTTGTAATATAGTTAAATTTTCTGGCTAACCAACCATCATACCAATCGGTAAGCACGGCAATAATGAATACAACCAATGAAATTTGTTTCAAAACAGGACTCTCCGAAAGAAAAAGCAAAAGGAAGATCGGTGATAGTATAATTCGTAAAACGGTAAGTTGATTTGGTAAAACCATAATTCTCTTGTCAAAAAATTAAATTTATGCTATCCGACGAAGATGAGAGTATTCGTAAATTCCGGTACTGAGTCCATCTTTCCATATAATCTGTATTGCATATTTTTCAACCATACTAATATTCACTACGGTTGTTTGATTTTCAGGAAACAAAAGTGTAAAAGTTTTACTTTAATTATCACGATCCTTAACACAAGAAGCACACGGGCAATATTTCCTTAATTTTCGTAAACTTATTTTAATTCACTTCCGTTATCCCATTTAAGCAAAAATACTTTTTTATCTAAAACTTTAATTTGTCCGGGAACCATTTATTCTAGCTTTTCACCCGTCAACTTAAACAAAACTTCCAAGTATTTTTCGCTTGTTTTTTGAATAATTTCTTCAGGCAATATAGGTGGCGGAGACTGCTTATTAAAATTAATTGATAACAAATAATTTCTCACAAACTGTTTATCATAACTTTCCTGTATTTTACCTTTATTATACAAAGCGACAGGCCAAAAACGGGAAGAATCCGGAGTTAGTAATTCATCGACAAGAATAATGCTATCTTCCAATAACCCGAATTCCATTTTAGTGTCTGCAATGATAATTCCCTTTGATAATGCATAATCTGAGGCTGCTTTATACACTTCTATGGCGGCATTCTCCATTTTTTCCAAATTTATTCGATTCGTTATCTTTTCCGCATCGGAAAATGATATATTTTGGTCGTGAAGTCCAATCTCTGCTTTGGTGGAAGGAGTAAAGACAGGATTTTCTAATTTTTCAGATTCTACAAACTCTGAAGGTAATTCAATTCCTGATATTTTACCTGTTTTGTTATAATCATTCCAACCGGAGCCTGAAAGATATCCACGGACTATACATTCAATTGGAATCACTTCAGCCTTTTTTACCAGCATTGATCTTTTTTCAAGCTCATCAGCGTATTTCCGGCACTCAGGAGGAAAATCTTTTAGATTAGTACTGATTAGATGATTTGTTATGATGTCTTTGGAAAAATTAAACCAGAATTCAGAAATCTTATTCAATACTTTCCCCTTATATGGAATTCCTTGTGCCATAATTACATCAAAGGCAGACAATCGGTCCGTAGATACAATTAAGAAATATTCACCTACATCATAAATATCCCTTACTTTTCCTCGTTTAACAAGTTCTAAAGTAGGGAAGTCGGTTTTTAAAATAATTTGTGTTTCCATAGTCCTCAAAAAACTTATTAACAAATATAATTCTGCCTGAATAATATTACAACTTTTATCAATATACATAGCGCGGTAAATCGCAAAAAAAAGAGGGAAGGTATAAACATTTACATATCCCGGAAATTTAAAAAGTATGTTTGTATGAATGTATGATTGATTGAAAAGCATAAAAATCTCCTTCTTCCATACAATCATACAGCCATACAGTCATGCTGTCTATGTGTATATTATTTTCTTTCAATATTTCTTTACAAAAAAAA
>CAJXGP010000277.1 GCA_913053915.1 uncultured Ignavibacteriales bacterium
TACCGAAAAGTTTTTGTGCACCATGGCTTGCAAATAATATTGCCGCCACAATTCTCATGAGAGTATAAATATGTTCGTGATATTTAAATAAAGTTCTTTCAAATAGGTTCATTTTCATATCAACAATTAGAATATAATTCAACTTCTATGAGTCTCTTCTAAAAAATACTTCCCTTGTGAAAAAGCATCGATTTTTATTTCTATTTACAACGCGTAAACCGGGGAATAACCTTTTTATATAGCCTCACCCATTGTAATAATTTATTATTGTTAAAAACATAAACAGAACGGAAATAAAAAGCCGGTTTGGGAATTGCAACCGGCTTAAAGATAAATTATAATTCTTCATTAATTGGATATAAGAGTTTTAACCGTTTTTGTTGATTGGGTAACAGGAATAATCATATTCCGGTTACCGCTTGCCGTAATAGTCATTTGATGATTGGAGTTGGAATTTAGCAAAACCAAAACACCTTCATTCGGATCAAAATCAGCCGATCCGCTTCCTTTTCCTTTACCCTCAATATATAAATCCATTCCTCTCAAATTCCCCTTACCGTTTAATTTAGTATTTACAGTAAAGGTTATTTTCAAACAATCCCTGCCATTCTTCTTTTCTTTACCGGCTAATGTGTAATTGAATGTGGAATTTACTATTATTTTCCCCATCTGATTATTTACAGTATCAATTTTAGTTGACTGCCATTTACTACCTATATACACTTCTTTATCGGGTAACCGAATAAAATTAAAAGATTGATTTTTGAAAGATTGAACAAGTCGGGAATTATTTTTAATGGTATCAAGCATCATTTTATTTTTTACAACGCCTAAATTAGTTAAGTCCATCTTAATACGTTTGCCGATAAGATCCTTTAAGAAAATAGTTGTATCTTTCACCGGATTAGATGAATGTATTTTAATTGAATCATAAGATACAATCAAAGTCATATTACCGTTCTCCGACTGATTCTTGACGGTAATTCTGTCTACACTGTTAACGTT
The DNA here is from genome assembly GCA_913053915.1 of uncultured Ignavibacteriales bacterium. Next base: position 1,006 of record CAJXGP010000277.1, read on the forward strand.
AGTATTGATTGTCATCTCTCTGCCCATTACTTCCTGAGTAACTTTTGAGGTTGATACACCCTTGTATCTATATGTTTTTCCTGTCTGCATTTTATATCGAAGATGATATCCGCTTTGAGCGAATATAAATGATGTGGAAATAAGCACGGTTAAAATGATTGCCGCTAATTTATTGAAATAGTTTTTCATACTATCCTCTTTTAGTTAATAATTAATTAAATCCGTCCTAAAAATCATGCAATTTGATTCTTCATGCAACTTTATTTAAAATGGAATTGGAGATGTTTTTACCAAATTGTGTCTTTTAAGTAGTTTTAAGTAAATAAATATATGAATAATTTTTAAAACATTATGAAAAAAAATGATAAGTGTATTTATGTGAGACCTCTAAAAAGGTATTTTTATTACGAAAATGCATTGATTTTGTTGATAGCTATAATTCGAAAACCTGAAAATAATCTTTTTTAGATACATTTCATTTATAATTCCTTAATTATTAATTTTACGCCAAGTGAGAAATGCATTTAAAACATTTTAATGGGTCAACAAAAATAAAATTAAATTTTTATTATGTATTTGTCAATCACACCTTATTGGGATTTTTAAGCACCCTTTCAACTATTTTACTTGTATCCAGTGCAATTAAGAGTTCTTCATTGGTAGGAATACGTAAAACTTTAACTTTAGAAGATTCAGTTGAAATAAGTAATTCTATATTATTATTTTTTTCTTCATCCAGTTCTATACCCAAAAACTCCATATCTTTGCAAACTTCGGCTCTTACTTCCGGAGAATTTTCACCGATTCCGCCTGTAAATACTAAACCATCCACACCACCCATAGCAGATGCATAAGCTCCCACGTATTTTTTGATTCGATAAACGAAAACATCAAATGCAAATTTAGCCCGTTTCTGACCTTCATTAACCGCTTTTATAATTTCCCGCATATCGCTGCTTTCTCCGCTCAATCCGATTAGTCCGCTATGCTTGTTAAGAAGGGTATTTGCTTCGCTTAAAGAAAGTCCTTCTTTACCCATAATATAGAGAATAACGGATGGATCGATATCACCACTTCTGGTTCCCATCAATAATCCTTCAAGCGGCGTAAAACCCATAGTAGTGTCAATGGAATTACCGTTCTTGATTGCAGCCATACTACAACCGTTTCCGAGGTGAGCCGTTATAAGTTTCAATTCTTTTATATCTTTTCCTAAAAATTCGGCAGCTTTATTAGAAACAAACATGTGAGAAGTGCCGTGGAAGCCGTATCTTCTTATCTGATATTTTTTATAAAGTTCGTAAGGAATTCCATATAAATACGCTTTCGGCGGCATTTTCACATGGAAAGCGGTATCGAACACAGCACACTGAGGTACATTAGGAATAGTTCTTTTAACCGCTTGAATCCCTTTGATATTAGGAGGATTATGAAGCGGAGCCAGTTCGATATTATCTTGTAAAACTTTTATGACTTCATCGGTAATCAATACGGAATCGCTGAACGTCTCACCACCGTGCACAACCCTATGCCCAACGGCATCTATGTCTTCTTTATCATCTATTACACCGTGATTTTTACTCAGCATAACCCCGAGCACATATTCTATTGCAATTTGATGATCTAATATTTCACCTACTATTTTTATCTCATCCCCGTTATACTTCGAATGAGTTAATACAGCACTACTCATTCCTATTCTTTCAACAACTCCTTTTGCCAGTGCTGTTTTTTCGGTTGTATCTATAAATTGATATTTTATTGAAGAACTACCACAATTAAGTACTAATACTCTCATAATATTTTAAGAATCCTATTTATTTAGAAAAAATTAAACAATTTGATTTTTGATATTCAACATTGCGAATATGCAATATTTAAAGACGTATTCCGGCAGATTTGCAATCATACGGCAAACGTACTAGTCATAAATAATCTTTCCATTTTCATCGTATTTATAAAAACCTTCACCTGTCTTTTTACCTAGTCTTCTTTCTCTGACTAACTTTCGCAAAATAGGGCATGCTCTGTAGCGAGCTTCACCTAAAGTTTTCCAGAGAGTTTCCATCCATGCAAGTACCTCATCTAATCCCATCATATCTGCCATTTCCAATGGACCATACTGAAAATTGTAACCGAGTTTCATTGCCGTATCGATATCTTTTGCGGTTGCAACACCTTCAAGTAAAATGTACATAGCTTCATTTAAAAGCGGAACAATTGCTCTAGTAGTTACAAATCCGGGATATTCATAAACTTCAACCGGAGTTTTGCCGATACGAGCTGCAAAAGTTTTTACTATTTCGACTGTTTTGTCTGAGGTATATAAACATTTTACTAATTCGACAAGCGGTATTTTAGGTACCGGATTAAGAAAATGCATTCCTATTATTTTATCCGGTCTATTAGTTGCTTCGGCTATTTTGGTAAGACTTAGTGTTGATGTGTTCGAAACAAAAATTGCATTTTTATGGGCTAATGTATCAAGTTCTTTAAATATCTTTTTCTTTAATTCTAAGTTTTCATCTACCGCTTCTATAATTAAATCGCTGCCCCTGATCAAATCAAAATTCAACTCCCATTTTATTCTGCTCAAAATAGATTTTTTTTCAGATTGGGTAAGGCTCCATCTTTTAATTTCACGATCGATTGATTCAATAAGGTTTGATTCGGCCTTTTTTAATCTCTCTTCATCTACTTCCAAAATAGTTACCTCCACCCCCGCCGCAGCAATGGTTTGACCGATTCCCTGCCCCATTACTCCAGCCCCAATAATTGCAACATCATTAATAGAATCCTTGCCGTTATTCACCGGGGTTTTGCTAAGTAAATCTTCTAACTTTAACTTATCTTCATGCATTATATTTCTCACGTTTTTTAAGTTTCTTTTTTTTATAATTTTTGTAGCGTGTGAAAGAGAACACCATCGGCTCCCAAAGAGCAAAGTCAGGAAACCACGATTTTATACGCCGCGTCGCGATGGCCCAGCGCGGGCCGCCGAATGCGGGCACGAATGGAAAAGGATGCAGGAGGTATCGTCATGGGATTCATCATCAAACCACTGATCTGGATGGGTGTTGCAGGCACGCTGGCGGGTGGAACCGCTTTTGCAATCATGGGGCCTCAACGGGCCCATGCGCTGCTCTTTCAGGCACGCAATACTTTCAACGCATCTGTCGATTCACAAATCGACGACCCCGTCGCCCTGCGTCAACAACTGCGTGAGCTCGAAGCACAATACCCCGAAAAAATCGAGCAGGTTCGTAGCGACCATACAGAACTCGTTACTCA
>CAJXGP010000278.1 GCA_913053915.1 uncultured Ignavibacteriales bacterium
ATTATAATGTTCTTCTTTTTGGACTTTAGAGACAGACTTTATTTAGACCTGGTACCATTAAAATATTTTAAAAATTTTTAGTATAATAATCTTACGTATAGGTTTTATATGTTAATAGATAAATTAAAATTCAGCATATCCATGCATCATCTCCGGAGAGATTTAATTCTATTACTTTTAATAATAGATTTTCTTTCATATAACACTTCTGCACAGGTTAAAGTTGATAATATTACTTCCAAGAACAATTCTATTAAACTGTTAATGTCGTTCAAGGAATCATATAACCTGAAAGTAGAGGGAGGCAACCGGTATATAGTTTTCCGTAATTCTACAAATGAAAGCAAACCTGGTTCTCCTGTACTTCCTTCTAAAACGATTTATGTAGCAATTTCACCTGATGGTAAAGCTAAAGTAAATTTAGAAAATATTAAATATCAGACTTTTTCCAATGTAAATATTGAAGTAAATCCTATGGTTTCGTTAATTAATGATTCCACTCTGAAATATTATAAACAGAGTCTAAACAAGAAGTACTTCATAACAAATCAATACATCTCATTTAAAACGCAAGTTTTAGGCTATACATGGATTCGGAGTTATTATTGTGCCGTCATTCAAATAAATACCGCATCGTATAATTGGAAAACGAAATCCGTTAAAATACTTACCTCTGCTAATTTAAACATTGCTTATTCAGGGAATCCATCATATCCACTTAATAATTCTCCCGAAGCATCCTTTGATAAGATATTAAATAAAATTATAATAAATTATAATTCCGCAAAAAACTTCAGGACTTTTAGAAAATTTTTTAGTCCGAAAGATTCAACAGGTAACTGGATTAATTATTCAAATGAATATATAAAACTAGCCGTTCCAAATGACGGAATCTATAGAATTGATTATCAGGACTTACTGGATTATGGACTGAATCCCGGTAGCATTGATCCATCAACAATAAAAATTTATTGGAAAGGTAAACAACTTCCCCTATTTCTTAAAACTGCTCATTCCGGAACCTTTCAGCAAAATGATTACATTGAATTTTGGGCAACAAAAAATTATGGATCACCGAATTATAGAAAAATTGTTCCAACCGGTTCCGACTATTTAAATTATATGAATCGATATTCTGATACTACCATTGTATGGTTGACATGGGGAGGGTCTGCCGGGCGGCGAGTTTCTGTCGATTCAATAAAAAATTCTTCATCTACCGATACACTTACTTCATATTTGAATTTTCAACATTTCGAAAAGGATGTCAGGTTATGGTATTATGATTCGGTTGTACCACGTATTCAATTACCTTTTTGGCAAGAAAATAAGGTTTGGACGTGGTCTTTTTGGGGAACAAATGGGGGATTTACTTTGCCTTTTGTTGCTTCGGATATTGTCCCGGATTCTAAATTCGAAACTTTTGTAAGACTAATAAGTAATGGTTCCAATATTCAAAAAGATGCACACAAAACAGGAATTGAAGTAAATTCGAATTCAATTCAAGATTCCATTACTTTCAATTATAAACAAACAGTCAATTTTATTTCATCTTTCTCTTCTAAGACTCTGAAAGATGGGGCGAATACTCTTAGATTAATCGGAATGCCTACGAGGGGCAGATTTCAACAAGTTTTATTAGATTGGATAGATATTCAATATTATAGAAAAACCGATGCTATTCATGACTCATTATATTTTAGATTTCCCGATTCTCTTAGTCGCAAAGTCAGGGTTATAAAAATTTCTAATTTAACAAATTCCGCTTCGAAATTACTCTTATATAAAGTAAAACCCTATACTGTAAGATTTCAAAATTATTCCATTACAGGAACCGTTAATAAAACTCTTACTTTTACCGATACTGTTTCAGGTGGAGACGCATATATTTTACTTTCGGAACAATATATTAAAAAACCTAACTTTGTTGAGAAGAAAAAATTTATAAATTTAAGGAATACAAATCGAGGAGCTGATGATATTCTAATCTCCAATAGATTATTAACACAGTCGGTAACAAACTATAATCATTTTATTGAGAAAAACTATAACATTCGGACAGCACTTGTTTTTGTTAATGATATTTACGACGAATTTTCTTATGGATATGCTAAACCGGAAGCTATCAGAAGATTTCTTTTATATGCAAATGAAAATTGGGTAGCACCGAAACCGTCGTACTTAACTTTAATTGGCGATGCTAATTATGATTATAAGAATCATTGGAATCCGGCGCCAAAAATTAGAAAAAAGGATCTTGTCCCATCTTATGGAGATCCCGTCAGCGATGTTTGGTATAGTATTTGGGATTCAAGTCAGGTTGGTATACCCCAAATGTTTGTCGGAAGAATTCCTGCTTCGGATAATAATCAAGTTGAATTTTATTTGGGTAAGTACATGAAATATTTAGGGAGGCCTTACGATAAATGGAATAAAACTTTTCTTTTCTTTAGCGGAGGCGATCCATCACAACCGAACCAAATTGAACAATTAAAAAATGAAAATAATTATATATTTAATAATCTTGTAAAACCAAAACCGATCGGCGGGGAAGGTTATCATTTTTATAAAACAATTACCCCTCAATCTAATTTCGGGCCCTACTCACAGAATACAATTCAAAGTGCTATAAACTTTGGTGCGCTTTTTATTTCTTATATCGGGCATAGTGGTACACAAACATGGGATAATGGAATTACAGATGTAAATGCATTGAAAAACAGCTATGATAATCGATTTCCGCTTATTACCGATTTTGGATGTTCGACAGGTAAATTTGCCGAACCGGATGTAAGTGCATTCAGTGAATTATTTATTTCGGGCTCAGTTGACGGACAGGCAATTGCTTATTTAGGAAATTCAAGTTGGGGATATATTTCAACTTCACTCCGGTTTCCCACTTATTTTTATGGAAAAATTTTACATGATACAGTAACAAATATTGCTCAGGCTCATTTACTTGCAAAAATTCAACAATTGCAAGAAACAGGTTATAGTGATGTAAATAGGGTTTTCACTTATAGTAATATCCTTCTAGGCGATCCCCTTATTAAACTGAAGTTACCTACAAAACCAAATCTAGAAATTTCTTCAAGCGATATCCATCTGTTAAATAATAATCCTACCGGAGATAACCTTTATCTTCCCATTAAGATTTTATATCATAATTATGGACTTGTTCCAAATGATTCGATGGAAATTTCCATTAATGATGAATTAAATAATCAAATTGTTTTCAGTAAAACTTTTAAAGTTCCTATTCCGTTATTTACCGATTCATTAATTATTAAACTTCCCATAAAAAACAAAATCGGTCAACATAAATTTTCAGTTATTCTTGATAGTGCGAATGTTATAAACGAAATATCTGAAAACGATAATAGTGCCGGTATCTCTTTCAATGTTTATTCAACTGCCCTCAGAAGCATAACAACCGACCGGTATTATAATACTTCCAAAGGAAAGATAAAATTATTAAATCCTGTTAATAAGCCCATTTATGGTAGTAACAAATTACTTTTTCAATTTGATACCTTAAACAGTTTTATTTCACCCATTCGGATTGAGCAAAATTTGGGTACATTTTTTACTACGCTTGACTTCAAAGGTTTAAAGTCAATGCAAAGATATTGGTGGAGAACTAAAATCAAAAATTCTGCCAATTGGTCTGATCCCAATTCTTTTCTTGATATAAATAATAGTTACAATTGGTATATTGATAGCCCGGTGGATAGCTCCAATGAAATTGAATTAAAAAATGTTCTATTTGATAAAACCGAAAAAGCATGGGAACTATCGACTAGTAAAAATGAATTGAAGATATCTTCTGCCGGGACAAGCGCCGGATCATTTGCCTCTTTCCAGTATAATTTAAAAGAGATGCTTCCTAATACTTATTTTTGGGGTATCGTAACCGCATTGATTGATACGAGTACACTTAAACCTTATAATATAAAATATTTTATTTATCCAAATCCACCGGCCGGCGATTCATTATTGAACTATTTAAAAAGTTTACCTCAAGGTACGGTTTTGGCTATGGCCATTTGTGATGATGGCGCTCAGTCGGTTCTCGGTTTTAGCAGCGGAACTCCGGTTAGAAACGAAATAAAAAAATCAAGAAAAATTTATTTTTATGACAATGGTGTCAGGAATTTACTTATAGGAAACTTCAACCCGTTAAGTTTAAGGCAGGATAAGGGAAGTTTATGGGAGAATTTTTTAATTTCCGAACGCAAAAAACAAAATATCTATAAAGAAACTTTTGTGAAAATGTACTT
>CAJXGP010000279.1 GCA_913053915.1 uncultured Ignavibacteriales bacterium
CTTGCAAAGAGAAGGGGAGCTAAAGCCCCTCTCTTTTTAAGAGAGGGGTTTGGGGGTGAGTTCAAAAGTTATACAACATTACAAATATGACTTGACACTACGCTAAGAATGAGAAGCAAACCATTGTCTGCTGAACAAAATAATGTATTGGCAAGATTAATTTGATCTCCGTTTCACATTTCCATTTGGCCAATTTCTAAATTAATCGTATAGTTAACAAATAATTTTATTCATTAATTAAATGACTGCTTTATGAGTCAATTCAAACTTCCTGAAATTCCGTTAGCCGAAAGAGTCAGACCCCGTTTTATCGATGAGTTTAAAGGGCAGGAACACTTGCTGGGTAAAGGTAAACCTATTCGTTTGATGATAGAGAACGATACACTTAGTTCTCTTCTCCTTTGGGGACCTCCCGGATCGGGAAAAACAACTATTGCTAAAATTATAGCAGCAAATACAAAAGCAGAATTTTATCAATTAAGTGCCGTTTCTTCAGGGGTTAAAGATGTGCGAATTGTTATTGATAGAGGCAGTAAAAACAGAGAGCATAATATACGCACGATATTGTTTATCGATGAAATCCATCGTTTTAATAAAGCTCAACAAGATGCATTATTAAATTCCGTTGAATCCGGCATTATTACATTAATCGGAGCAACTACGGAAAATCCGTCTTTCGAAATAATTCCTGCTTTGCGTTCTCGAGTTAGAATTTATTCGCTCAAAGAATTATCGGTTGATAACTTAAAAGATATTTTATTTGCCGCAATAAAAAAAGATGAGTTTTTAAAGCAATTGAATATTGCCGGAATTGATTTGGATTTTTTAATATTTCTTTCAGGCGGAGATGCCAGAATATTATTGAGTATTTTTGAAGCTGCAGTTATTCAAGAACTACATTCCGGTAACATTACTATAAATAAAGAAGTATTAGAAAATGTTGTACAAAAGAAAAATATAATATACGATAAAGCGGGTGAAGAGCATTATAATGTTATCTCAGCTTTTATTAAAAGTATTAGAGGAAGTGATCCTGATGCTGCATTATACTGGTTAGCCCGAATGCTCGAAGGAGGTGAAGACCCCTTATTTATTGCACGCCGATTGGTGGTTCTGGCATCGGAGGATATAGGCAATGCATCGCCGAACGGACTAGTATTGGCAGAAGCAGCTTTTGGAGCAGTTGATAAAATCGGCATGCCCGAAGCAAGAATAATTTTAGCGCAATGCGCTGCTTACCTCGCTTCATCACCTAAAAGTAATGCTGCTTATCTGGGAATCGAGAAGGCTTTGTCCGATGTAAAAAATAAATCACTGTTCCCGGTACCTTTACATTTAAGAAATGCTCCCACTAAATTAATGAAAGATATCGGTTACGGTAAAGCTTATAAATATCCGCACGATTACAAAAATGATTTTCTGACCGAAGATTATTTACCTAAAGAATTATCAAGTACTCAATACTATTTACCGAAAGAAAACGGGCAAGAAAAGAGATTAAAAGATTGGTTGAAATTTCTTTGGAAGAACAAGAAAAAATATTGAAGCATTTTAAATGCAAAATCTACGGTAATCAACAAGGAAATCATTCCCTTTCTGTTCGTGAAATGCAATCCGGGACATAGGATGAATTTTTATATTGTGAATGTTCAAGATGCGGATGTTCACAATTAGTTACCTCTCCTGCCGATTTATCAAAATATTATTCCGGAGGATATTTCCCATTTGAAAATCCACTTGAAAATATTGCGAAAGAAAAACTGAATATATTCAGAGATCGGTATTTTATTAAGAAAGAAGTAAAATTTAAATAATAGCAAACACCTTACCGGGAAGTTGCTTAACCAATCCCTTAAATTCCAGTGAAAGCAAATGAACCAGGCAATCTGAAGTAGAAAGGTTAGTAAGTGATGCGATTTTATCAATTTGCATAGGTTTATTGTCAAGACTTGAAATAATTTTTTCTTCAAATAAATTGAGTTCCATTTTTGGTTTTGGGATGTTCTTGCCTAATAAAGGCTTCAATTTTAATTCCAGTTCGACAAGAACATCTTCCGCATTTTTAGTCAATTTTGCTTCACCTTTTTGGATAAGACAATTAGTCCCTTCGGATTGTTTTACGCCTAAATTGCCTGGGATTGCAAAAACCTCCCTGTTTTGGTCGAGAGCGAAAGAAGCGGTTTGCATTGCCCCGCCTTTTATTCCTGTTTCAACAATTATGCATCCGAGGCTCAAGCCGGAAATAATTCTATTTCTTTTAGGAAAATTTTGCGCATCCGGTTTTGTTCCAAGGCTGTATTCGGAAATGATCATCCCTTTTTCAGATATTTCATCGAATAATCTTTTATTTTCCGGAGGGTAAACTACATCCAGCCCTGAGCCTACTACTGCAATGGTTCGTCCACCTTTATTTAAAGCGGATTTATGTGCAATAGAATCAATTCCCCTTGCCATTCCGCTAACTACGGTAATATTCTGAGATGCTAAATCGGAAGATAATTTTTCTGCTTGCAATTTTCCATAATAAGTCGGTTGACGTGTACCGACTATTGCAATCGAATAATCATCCGTTTCTTTGTAATCACCCTTCGCATAAAAAATTATGGGCGGATCGTAAATTTTCTTTAAAATGGGAGGATATTCATGGTCCCAAATGGTGATGATCTTTGCATTTAGTTTTTTAAGCTGCTCAATTTCCTCTAGAAATAAAGATTGAATGTTCTCTCTGTTTCTTTTACCGGTAATAATTCTTTTAGCAAGATTATAGTTGATACCTTCGACGGTGATTAGTGAAGTATAATCGGCCGATAAGATATTTTCAGTCGATTTATATTTTGATAATAAGCTTCTTAGTTTTCCCGGTCCAATACCGTCAACTGAGAGAAGGAGTTTTAAATTTATTAGTTGTTCAATACTGAGTTTACTCAATGGAAAATTTATTTTTTTGATGGGATATTAACTTCGATCTCATCCACATTAGCAACAATCATTGTATGCACGGGTGCTTTCCCATGTCCTAAAATTTGTTTGATGGCAGCGCCTTCCTGCACAACCAAAACGGTATCGCCTATACCCGAGTCAATCAAATCCAAAGCGATAACATCTTTTTTACCTGTAAAGTTACCTTTTAGATCGATTTGATGAATTATTAGAAGTTTATGCCCTTTAAGGTATTGATTCTTCTGTGTAGAAACTATATTTCCTTTAACTTTTGCCAGAAGCAATTTCTTTATCCTGTGAATTATTTTTTAATTCTTTTTTGTGATAAAGGATAGCCACCGGGAACACAATTGCATAAGCTATTACAAGAATGATCGGAGATATTACCAGGGACGGGAAGCTGTTCCATTTGCCCAAGGACATAAAATAATAACCAATAATAAGCAGAGCAAAGCCCAATGATAACAGTAAATAATTATTTTTACTCCAATAGACATTAAACGGAGATGCTATATTTTTCTTAGTTGCTTTAGAATTCCTTTTCTTGATTGGTTTACCCATTGAGATGTTTCTCCTTTAATAAAATAAAGCCCGGCAATGGAAATAAGTCACTGCGCAAAACCGGTTTACCTTAAAAAATTAAGGCATATTTTTTAAAAAAATGAAATTTCGTTTGATAGTTAATATTTGTTACGTAATTACTTATTAATTTGATATACAATCTTTCTAATAGTGTCAAATTGTAAGTAAGGATAATCTTCTCTAATAGAATCAATGGCATCGCCGGCACTAACTTTATTAGCCCTTAGTTGTTTAAACTTTTTTCTTATTTGATAATCTCTTACCGATTTTTCATCGATTAAACCCTGGCAGTTTAACAATTCATAAATATCATCGCTAATGAGGTCAGATAAAGGATTATCTATTTTTGCTTTAATGGTCTTCATCGTTGCTTCCTTTCTTTGTTGTTTAGACTTAGTTACCTATAAATCGTAACAATTATAAAATATATACTATCTCCTCTTAAAAAAAGTTTCACAAAAAATAAAAACCGACCAGAGGAATTCCCTAAATCGGTGCACTTTGCTACTCTGGTTAAATCAAGTAAATTTTTCTTACTGTAGCAAATCTAAAATAATAATAATCCTTTTTTGTGTCCAAAAATACAGGAAAATTTGAGAAAGTCAAGGATTTTTTACAATTACAGACGTGTTATGTCAAAATAAAATGTGTGATTTATAGAATTAGGCATTAGTATCTTATCAGAAATATTCGTGTATTATTTGGCAGAAAATATTGATTTGTAATTTGTTCAATATTG
>CAJXGP010000280.1 GCA_913053915.1 uncultured Ignavibacteriales bacterium
CGGTTGCTTGCATTTGATAAATCCGTTTTAACTTCTCCCGGCGCTCCTACACCTAAAGTGAAAATACAATTTAGTTTTGAGGGAATACGTGGATTTGCTTTTGACAAAATGGGAAATCTTTGGGTTGCCGGTTTTAGCAAGAGCCACATTTTTGTGTTCTCTCCCGGACAACTATCGGGAAGTACAGTCGCCGCGCCGGTTGTTACACTTTTCAACAGTTCAATTAGCGGACCGGTAGGACTTATATTTGATGCATCCGGAAATTTATGGATTTCCAATTGGAACACGGGCACTCTAATATCTTATAAATCAGAAACCCTTCTGAATTTATTAGTCAAGTCCGGAAACGTTACAACAGTTCCGGACATTCAAATTACTTCTACTAAATTAAAAGAACCTGAATATATGGCATTTGATGCTTCAGGAAATTTATGGTTGGCAGGTAAAGATCCGGCATCTAATAAGTCTGAGATTGTAAAATATCCATCCGGACTTCTAAATTCATCCGGTACTATATCGCCGTCAATTGTAATAACCGAATCAAGTCAACCAACCTTAGTAAACATAAGCGGCTTGGCATTTGATAAAAGCGGAAATCTTTGGGGGACGGATGGAAATTCATTTCTTAGATTTTCAGCAAATCAATTAACTTCATCGGGTGCTACCGTGCCTCAATTTTACCGGGGTGTGCCGGCACCTGCATTGTTAACCGGTTTGGCTTTTGATTCTCAAGCAAACCTTTGGATAGGAGAAACTTATGCACCAAGATTACTTAGATATACTTATCCTAATAGTGGTAGTGGAATAACTTATAATACCAGTAGTGATTTGAATGAACCTTCATGGCTGGTATTTTTCCCTCCGCCAAGCGGTTATGTAATTAATTAAAAACACACTAGAGATTTTTTATGGTAAAGAGATTCTTAAAATATTTTTTAATCATATTATCTGTTTTTCAGATTAACTTATTTGCTCAAAACAGTTCCAATGCCGATTCATCAAAAAGTTTTTTAGAGAAAAATGTGTCTATTAGTGGTAATATAAACTTATATGGTGAACTCTATTCTATTTCAGGTCAGGCGGCAAGGCGACCATCATCAACAGTAAGATTGATAATTAGCCCTACAATTACTTTTTTCAATACATTCTCTATACCGATTGAAATAATTCTATCAACTGAAGGTAGTTCCGTAAGGCAAAATATTAACCAATTCGGAATAAATCCTTCATGGGGATGGGGAAGATTTCATCTCGGCGATTTTTCAGAAAGATATTCGGATTTTACTTTAAATGGAATAACAATAAGAGGAGCCGGATTAGATTTGCATCCCGGGATTTTCAGATTTTCAACAGTTGCAGGATTTTCTCAACGAGCCGTTAATGGAGGCGCACAAAACGGAAGCTATAGACGTTTTTTATTTGCATCTAAAATTGGATTGGGCAAAGAATCCGGTTCGCATTTCGACCTGATTTTCTTAAGGTCTAAAGACAATGTTTCTTCATTGAGTACCGGCAAGCCTTCAATTACCGTAATGACACCTAATGGGGATGACGCATTTCCAATTGGGACTATTCAAACTATAAGATGGTTATCAACCGCAATTACCGGAAATGTAAAAATTGAACTTTCCAGAGATGGCGGAAGCACATTCCAGACCATTTTTAATAATCAGCCTGCTAATGGATTTGTAGATTGGAATGTGACCGGACCTGGAACTTTCCAGGCAATAATAAAAATCACCAGTATTAATGATCCGAATATCAGTGATGTAAGTAACTATCCCTTTACTATTGCCTCAGGAATTCAGCCGAAAATTGGAAACCGGTTTAACGGGAATGCAAATACACAGGCAGTTACACCTAAGGAAAACATGGTCATAGGAACAGCAGGGAAAATACATCTTGCCGACAATAAATTCATTATAAATTTTGAAGCATCCGGTAGTATCTATACAAGAGATTTGAGATCTTCAGAAATTAATGTTGACAGCACGAATATTCCCAAATTTTTAATCGGTATGTATAAACCGAGAATAAGTTCTAATTATGACTATGCTTTTAACACCGGTTTTAAGCTTAATCTCAATACTTTTAATTTACAGGTTGACTATAAACAAATTGGTCCAGGCTATAATTCATTAGGGTTAGCTTATCTTCAGAATGATCAAAGACAAATTACTGCAGTAACTTCTTTTAGATTCTCCAGGTATTCCGTGTCTTTAAACTGGTTGAGGTCTAATGATAATTTAATTAATCAAAAAAGTTTTACAACCTCCCGGAATATATATGGACTGAATATTAATGGTTCTTTAACAAAATCCTGGACCGGCAATTTTATGGTAAATATCTTAAGGATGGGGAATAATTCAAATAATGATACTACAAAGGTTGATTTCTCAAATTTTGTACTAAGTACCAACCAGGTTTTTATGTTAGGGCAAAAATCATTTTTGCAGAATGTATCCTTTAATTATACTTTTCAGGAGTCTGAAAATAAATCTTCCTTGGTTACCGGTACGGGCACAAAGGTACATACTGTAAACCTTGGATTTACATTTTATATCTCAAAGAATTTTACAGCAAATTCATCTCTGGGATTAGTTAGTTCAACTTTTGCCGATACAGTTACAAACAGTACAAAAATTATTTCTCTCGGGCTTCAGCAAAATGCTTTGAATAACAAGCTACATTCTTCGGTTTCTCTCAGTTCTTCTATCTTAAAAAATAATAAATCATATAGAGCTGTAATTTCTTCCGCATATTCAATTACTAAGGCGGACCAGGTTTCACTCACCTTTTCTTACAATGCTTTCAGAACCAGTGAATTTAACGGAAGTGGTTTTAATGAAGTAATTGCCGGTTTGAATTTCTCTCACAGGTTTTAAACCACTACTGTCGGGTTATAAGTCAAATAAAAACAACTGGTTAGGATCAACAGTATTGTTGCTTTTGTAATCACTATCATCGAAAAGCTGTAAAATGGTCGTTTTTTCAAATATCGAGATACTTATAACTTTAAGAAAAGTGTAAAGTGACTGTTCAATTTTTAGTCGTTTTTTAATAATTGCCAATAAAACGAAAGTTGAAACTGCTATCCATATCTGAGTTTTCACAGCGTTAGATGATGTCCCATAAAAAGATTTTATTTTTAAATGTTGTTTTATCCATTTGAAAAA
Source organism: uncultured Ignavibacteriales bacterium (assembly GCA_913053915.1). The sequence continues at coordinate 3,177 of CAJXGP010000280.1, forward strand.
TAATTCTATTTGCCATCTTTGTTTATAAAGATTTGCAATAGTCGTTGATGGCAATGAAAAATTATTAGTGATGAAAACAAACTTTTTATTCATCTCTAAGTTGAAATATTTTACTCGCCGTAACTTATCCGGATACTTTTCATTAGTCTTTCGATTAGTTAAAAGGATGATTTGGTCACAGAGAACGCCGGTAGTTTTATCAACTTTATTAGAATAAATTCTTCTATATTTCATATTTGTTTTGGCACGAGTAACGAAATATGCTTTTCCTTGATTAAGGGTGTAGAGTCGCTGAAAGTCAATGTAGCCTTTGTCCATAACATAGTATGCTCCAACTTCAGTAACTAAAATATCTAAAATGTTTACATCATGGATAGAACCATCGGTGATGTAAATAAATGAGGGAATATTATTTTGTAAATCTAACAACGTATGGAGTTTTATGGCACTTTTGGTCTTTTTGTATTTTGCCCAAGGAAATAATGTTAAACACAAATCTATTGTAGAAGAATCAAGAGCATAAACTGTTTCATCAAGCTCTTCAAATAGTTTCTCGTTTTTATATAAATCTTTAGCTGTTTTTATTAAAACCATTGCAAAATCATGATAGATTCTCCAATCTCGATTTTCATTTGCTTTGGCTAAAGTTGAGCGGGATATTTTACTCGTTATTCCCATATGATAAAGTTTTTTATTCATTGCTCTTAGACAACTTTCAATATCCCGTAGGCTTTCACGATATGTCAATTGCGCAAAGGACATCACCAGAAATTGTTCCCAGCAACTAAATAATTTGACCTTGTAGTTGCCTTTGTATTTGTTGACATATTTTCTAAAACTGTGTTTTGGTAAATGATTCATTATCTGTGCAAAAATTGTTTGACCTTGATTCATTTTGTTACTCCATTTTTTGAAGTAACAATGTTATGAATTATTTCAAATCCATAACAACTTTTTATCGCTCTATTTTATTATATTACTTAACATTAACTCATTATTTGTTGAAAACATCGGGACAGTAGTGACTTATTATCAGTATATCTTACCATAATAATTTTAGGAGATTTTAATGCCTTACA
>CAJXGP010000281.1 GCA_913053915.1 uncultured Ignavibacteriales bacterium
ATTTAAAGATTTCTCCCTACGGTCGAAATGACAAATTAGTTAAATATTTAATTTCACAGAAGCCTTAATTTATAATTTCAGCTTGCCGCACTAAGGGTGTATGAGAAAATGATTGATAAAAACTTAATAATGGCGGATGAGATAAAGATTATCATAAGGTTAACAAACTTTATTACTATCAACCATAAGTCATAAATTCATACCGGAAATATGGTTGAACCTTTATAATGCTCTTTAATTGTAGGATGAACTATTCAAGATAAAAAGACTGCCTGGAGAAATTTAAATAAAAATTAGGGATTAATGGCATTGGGATTTACCGGCTTAGCTATTGTAATTTACCTGCTGATAAAGGATGTACCAAATTTCGATTCATCTTATATATTAAGGAAAATAGTGCTAACCTTAAAATAAATGATATATTATTTCCAATGAATTCATTATGAAAAGAAGAGAATTGCTGGAGCTAATCGAAGGAGGGGAAAATTTTAATTGCGAATTTAAGCTTAGGTTTTCAACTCACGAAAAAATGGCTAAAGAAATGATTGCTCTTGCTAATAGTAAAGGAGGATATATCCTTTTTGGAATTGATGACGATAAACATATAATTGGTGTGAGAAGTGAAAAAACCGAAGCGGAATTAATAACGGACGTCGCCTCAAATTATTGTGAGCCGCCGGTAGAATTCGATATTAATTATATCGAATTATATGGCAAAGAGATTGTCGTTGTAAATATCCCCGAATCAAATTGCAAACCGCATCGTTTACAAGATTTTGAGAAAGAGTTTAATATTAATAAAGCTGTGGTTATGATCAGAGTGAATGATAAAAGTATTCAAGCTAGTAAAGAAATGATTCGAATACTTCGTGCACAAGGCGGTAAATTAGCATTAAAAAAATATTTTATAGGCTCTAATGAAAAACAGCTATTTGACTACCTATCAAAAAATGAAAGAATATCGGTGAAGGAATTAAGCAGGTTGGTTAATATTTCCGAAAGGCAGGCATCAAGAACTCTGGTTAAATTAGTACGTGCCGATTTGTTGATGATTCATACTGAGGATAATGGGGAAGAATACTTTACCGGAATTGATGGTAATTAGAAACTATTGTTTACTTAAATCATAAATTTTTCTCAACTCGAAAACAGCAATTCCATACGCTACCGCAACGTTCAGTGATTGTTTAATTCCGTATTGAGGTATTTCGATTGAGAAATTACACAGATCAATTAACTCCTCGGAAACACCTGTAATTTCATTCCCGATGATTAAGCACAATGGGAAAGTATCTTTTGTTAGATTATAATAAGGAGAACTATTATTTGTTAGTTCAAGAGCACAAATTTTAACACCTTTATTTTTAAGGTTTACAACCGCTTCTTTCGGATCCTTAACAAATTTCCAACTTACACTTTCCGTAGAACCTAATGCGGTTTTTAATATTTCTTTTTTGGGTGGATGCGGTGTGTATCCACAAAGATATAACTGTTCAATCATTGCCCCGTCGGAAGTCCTGAAAATAGAACCTACGTTATAGTTACTTCTGATGCTGTTGAGAACCACATGAACAGGCAGTTTATTAACTTTATGTATTGTATCCAATGTACTTCTATTTAGTGAAATTTCGTCATGTGTAAGTTTTTTCATTTTCAAAATCCGAGATTACCATTTTTCATTAAATTTAACAGCTAATTGACCACACGCAGCCGCTATATCTTCTCCTTGAGTGCTTCTTGTCATTACCGTGATATTACGATCTCTTAACTTTTGAATAAAATAATTAAATCTGTGTTTAGGTGTAGGTTCAAGTTCTGCCGAGAAACCCAAAGGATTTATATGTTTTAACGAATTGAAAGTAATGATATTCACTTTGGAAGGAATGTGATTACATAGCTTAACCAGTGCATTAATATCATCTTCCCGGTCATTAATATCCTTTAACAGGATAAACTCAAAAGTGATTCTTGTTCCTGTTTTTCCGGTATAATATTGTAATGACTCAATATTTTGCCGTAGTGAATATTTTTTATTTATAGGCATGATTTTAGAACGGGTTTCTTCAAAACACGAATGTAAAGAAAACGCAAGCTTCACAGAAAGATTTGTATCCGCTAATTCTTTTATCTTAGGCGCAATACCGGCGGTCGATACCGTTACTTTTTTAAGACTAATACCCTTAGTCAATCTATCGGCAAATATTTCCAATGATTTTACCGTTGAGTCGAAATTCAATAATGGTTCTCCCATACCCATATAAACAATATTGGTAATTCTTTCTTTACCGTAATCTTTTGAGGCTAATAAATATTGATCAAATATTTCACCGGAAGAAAGATTTTTTTTGTATCCCATCAAACCGGTTGCACAAAACTTACAATCTAAAGGGCATCCTACCTGAGTTGAAATACACAATGTTGTCCTTTTGGTTTCAGGTATAATAACCGATTCAATTTTATTTTTATCGGCGGTCTCAAAGATAAACTTTTTTGTTTTATCGTGATCGGAGATGATGGAATTTACATAGCGAAGAGTTTGAAGCTCACATTTGCTTTTAAGTTCTGAACGGAGGGATTTAGGCAAATTTGCCATATTATCAAAATCTGTAACAAGATGATTGTACATCCAATTGAATAATTGCTCACTTCTATACTCATTTTGTGAATGAGAAATAAAATACTCTTTCAGTTCCGATAGAATCATTCCTTTTAAACAAATTTTCCTTTTGGGAATGGTATTATCTTCACTTTCTTTTGTTATTAATTCTAAATTTTCCATAATGTTAAATATAACAATAAAGTAAACTTCAAAAAAATTGAATTCATTCTACAAAGATTATCGGATACAAAGATTTTTTTGATTATTGCGATAGTAAGATTATTAGCGTAATTTTTAGATAAATTTTTATAAATTAATTAGTTTGATCTCAAAAAGGTCATTTGTATGAATCTTACTTTTGCATAAACAGTAAACGAAGAGCTAAAAAGCTTTAAATATGCAATTAGATTGTCACTGAGGTTAAAGCAATTTTTACTGTTATTCTAAGAAGTTGCATGACGGATAATCTTTGATTTTGCTTAGAAAAGAGACTCTTCACTTTCCTCCTGAGGCGGACAGGCAGTTTAAAATGACAATTTATTGCTTTTTGGACAAGCTCGTTCCGTGGGAATAAAAATGAGGTAATTCGAGCTTTTTAAATTGAGCTAATTAAAAAATTTTAGTTAATGATTAATTATCAAAAGTAATTAAATATTAAACTTTATAATATGATAAGTAATTACCAAAAAGTAATTTTTTAACGAAGAAGGACAAAAAAATGAATTTTGAATTTACTGATGACCAACGGATGATAATGGAAACAGCTAGAGAATTTGCTCAAACTGAAATTGCTCCTACTGCGGTAGAGCGTGATATAAAAGCAGAATTCCCCGCCGAAATATTGAAAAAATTAGGTGAGCTGGGATTTTTAGGTATGATAGTATCTCCTGAATACGGAGGCGCCGGTTTGGATACAATAAGTTATGTTATGACTATGATTGAGATTTCAAAAGTGGATGCAAGTGTTGGGGTTATTATGTCGGTAAATAATTCTCTAGTTTGCTTTGGTTTAGAAAAATACGGAACGGAGTACATAAAGGAAAAATATCTTATTCCTCTTGCCAAAGGCGAAAAATTAGGCGCTTTTGCTCTTTCGGAACCTGAAGCCGGTAGCGATGCTACACAACAAAAAACAACTGCCGATAAGGAAGGTGATTATTATATTTTAAACGGTATCAAAAACTGGATAACCAACGGGAAGAATGCCGATTATTATTTGGTTATGGCAACAACCGACAAAAGTAAAGGACATCATGGAATCTCTACATTCGTTGTGGAAGAGGGAATGTCGGGTTTCGATAAGGGGAAAAAAGAAGATAAAATGGGAATAAGAAGCTCAGACACTTGTTCGCTTTTATTTGAAAATTGTAAAGTTCCCTCGAAAAATCTAGTTTGGGAGGAAGGAAAAGGTTTTAATTTTGCAATGAATACTCTTAACGGTGGAAGAATCGGTATTGCTGCACAAGCCGTAGGTATTGCCGAAGCTTCTTTAGAGGCGTCAATTAAATATTCAAAAGAGCGAAAAGCCTTTGGAGCTCCAATTTCAAATTTGCAGGCGA
>CAJXGP010000282.1 GCA_913053915.1 uncultured Ignavibacteriales bacterium
CCGCAACGTCTCAAACCATACCCGATGTTATTTTGCTGGATTTAAATATGCCCGGTATGGGTGGGCTTGATGTCCTGGCGATTTTTAAAAAAGAATGTAATGCAGAGTATCTTCCCGTTATTATCCTAACTGGTGACGATGATGTTGCAATAAAAGTGAAAGTTTTAGAGTGTGGGGCTAAAGACTTTATCTCAAAACCATTCGATCATTTTGAAATGTTGGCACGAATTAATACCATCGTTTCAATGAGTACTTTTTATAAAGAATTACTGTTAAAAAATATTCATTTTTGCAAGAGAGCACTTTTCTGCTTGAATTTATTAAACCGTATTATACTAATATTAGAAAAGAATTGACTAAGATGCCGAAAGTTTATCTTGAAGATATTGGGATTAGAAATTCCATTTTGCAAATGTTTAGTGAACAAGTTTTACAAAGTGATGGTGAGGCTGCGGAAAATTTTGTGTTTAATCAAATTCAGAAAAATTATTACTATGCAGAACGTTTTTTTTGGAGAACTAAATCAAAACAGGAAGTTGACTTTGTCCTTAAGTATAATGGAAAATTACTCCCGATTGAAGTTAAATTTAAAAGTTTTTCAAATCCCGTAATTCCTTCCGGATTAAAATCATTTGCAAAAAAATATGATGTTGATTTTGGAATTGTTGTTACTAAAGATTATTACAATAAATTGATGAAAAATGGAATGTCGATTTTATGGCTGCCAATTTATATGTTTAATTAAAAGAAAATCATTTAAGAGTTCACTCTAAAAAGGCAAAAAAACATTATAAAAATTTTCATTTGATTATAATTTTAAATAAATTCCTGAAAGCAAATTTACTAAATAAAGGTTAAATCAAAGGCTTTCAAGAAAAAAAATGTTCAAAAAAAACACAAAACACAGACAGACAAACCTATTTGGGTTTACAAATATTGTATCTTCTAAAATGCATAAAGAACTTCAAGACTCGGAAGAACAAAAGTTCTATGATCTTATCTTCTGCAATATAAAGGAAGAAGACTTTTCTTGTTTATACTCAGAGATAGGCAGCCGTCCAAATGCCCCGGTCAACTGCATGGTATCTGCTATGCTGTTACAGCACAGAGAGAAATTGACATACGAAAAATTATTCGATAACATAAAGTTTAATTTATTGACCAAAATAGCTCTCGGACTGACTACTTTAGATGAAGTTCCTTTCTCAGAAGCTTCGCTTTTTAATTTTCAAAATAAACTGAATTCGTATTTTATTAAGACGGGAGAAAATCTTTTTGAACGTGTATTCGATCATTTAACAGAAAAGCAGTTAAAAGAACTTAAGATAAAAACCGACATTCAAAGAACAGATTCATTCCAAGCGGCATCAAACATAAGAAGATACAGTCGCCTTCAACTACTGGTCGAAATGCTAATAAGAATATACAGAGTACTAAGCGAAGAAGATAAAAAACAGTATGAAAGGTTGTTTTCACCTTATGTAAAGAAAACATCGGGGCAATTTCTTTACCGACTTGCTTCAGAAGATATACCCTCTGAACTTGAAAAAGTAGGGAACCTCTATAAAACAATAATGGAGAACATAGTTCCGAAATATAAAGACTTAGAAATATTCAAGATATTTGAAAGAATATATTCAGAACATTTTACAATAGCAGAAGAGAAAATAGTAATTAAGACTACCGAAGAATTAACAAGCAGCTGCATACAATCGCCGGATGATATAGATGCGACTTATCGGAAGAAAAACAACAAACAGTTTTACGGACAGACAGTAAACATAGTAGAGACATGTAATCCGGATAATCCAATAAATATAATTACAGATATATCGGTTCACGCAAACAACATAGACGACAGTAAAGAATTAAATGAAAGAATAGATATCGTTAAGGAAAAGACGCCCGAATTAAATGAGCTCCATTTTGACGGTGCATACGGCAGCAAGGATAACGACCTAAAATTTGATAATCATACTATTACGCCGGTGCAGACTGCAATAAGGGGAAGAGAATTAAAAGGAGTTGAAATAAAAATCACAAAAGACGAACAGAATCAATATAAAGTTAGTTGCCCAAAACAAACAGTAGAATCACAAAAGACAAAGAAACGATTCAAATCAGAGTTCAATATTGATATTTGTACAAACTGCAGTTTATTATCAAAGTGTCAGTTAATCCGGCAGAAAAATGCAAGAGTCTATTATTTTACAGAAGAAGAATACCTTAAAAAACGGCGATTAGAAACTATAAAAAAACTACCAAAAGAAAGGAGAAGCTTAAGAACAAATATAGAAGCAACCGTTTCGGAATTTACAAGAAAGATGAACAACCGGAAATTAAAAGTCAGAGGTTCCTTCAAAGCGATGCTCTTTGCCTTTTCAGTTGGGATAGGTGTGAACTTTGGCAGAATATATCGTTATATAGATTCGCAAGAGATGCAGAATACTCTTTCTAATGCCTAAAAACAGAGGGAAAAGTGCGTTGTTTTGGTCAATAAGTCTGCCGAAAGCATCACTATGTGAAAAGAACAAATTTTATTGCGATAAAAAACAAAAAATAAATATAGCCCAAAGATATTTGGAAAAAACTGTCCGAAATATTTTTTAATAGCCGGTTTTTTTTAATGCAAAACATAAAAAATAAAGCCACTTAATTTTGGCTTTTTAGAGCGAACTCATATATAAATTTAAAAAAAAGCCTAACAATTCAAGGGTAAAAACAATACATTAAAAGATGAAGACTACGGAATAAAGAATAACTAAATTCAGTTCTAAGTATTTACATCTTGACTAAATAATATTTTTCCGTTGGTATAACAGCGTATAGATGTAAGCAAAAGAAGGAGTGGGCGATTCTATGTTGTTCGCTTACCTAAAACTTTCCTTCAATTGTTGCAGCGCTTTTTCCATGCGGATTGATTTTTCCACTTTTCTTGCGGTTGTCGGTGGGGCTATTCGTTCTTTGCAATTTTCAAGAGTACATTTTTCGCATGTATCATTAACAATTTTATTAGGTATTTTCGGATCATTCAAAAAATTTATTTTTTTCTTTAATGTATCATCAATTTGAAAACCGATTGTTACGCTGTACAAGTTATGTTCCAACAAGCTACTTCGTTGTGCAACTGAAATACATAAATATTCATCATTGGAATCGTAAAAAACGGAATGTAATACCCCAATTGTTCTTCCTTTGCTCCTTGTCTCTTTTCTTAGACTTACTTCTAATTTATTCAGGGTATCTATTGAAATCCACCTTCTGCAATAATGCTCATTAGTTTGATATCCGCCGGGGTTTCTTCTTGTATTCAATCTGACTTCTTTGGAAAGGTTGTATTTAGAGCTGCCTAATTCGTAATTAAATCTGAGAAAGAAAAATTTATTTAATCCGAGGTATTTTGCGGATAAATTAGCAAGCCTTTGAAAGAACATTTCGGGTGTTGCATTGTATTTATCGATTAATGCTGAAAATCCTTTTTCGTTCCATTTTTTAGAAGTAAATATTTTTAAAATATCTTCAATAAAAAACCGGCGGTTAATGATGAGTGCAGTAGAAAAATACGATGCCTTAAAGTAATTGAGTAGTTGATCGTAGGTATTAAGTCTTACACTTGAAAAAACATTGCTCCTGTCTTTAATTCCTAAGAAGTTGTATGCCAGTTCCATACCCGTAACAAAAGCTTTCCGCTTGTCGGATAATTTTTTATTCAGAAACAGTTTCTTTTTTTTACCGTTAATTACTACGGCTCTTAATTCACTCAGTTCGGATAGATTATTAAGTGTTGATTCGTCTATTTCATATTTATATTTATTTTCCAGTATGGGTTTTAGGTATTGGTAACTAATCGACGGTAAATTTTTAATTTTGTTTTCTTTCAAGAATCGTTGAGCGGCTTCTTCAAGGTCTTCAAAATAATTATCGTTAAATTCCTTAAAGGTTTTAAGCGCCGTGCGGCTGAAATTGTTTTGACTCATTTCGGAGCCTTTGGCGGTTTCTATTAAAGTTGAAATCAAAGCGCTCAACTGTAAAGAAGTATTTGAAATAATTTTTATTAATTTATTTATATCAACGCCATAGTGGTCTAACGGCAGTTGCTCAAGGATATTAGAGTCCAAAAGCTCTCCAATAGGGGAAAGGTTTCGCATTAATTT
>CAJXGP010000283.1 GCA_913053915.1 uncultured Ignavibacteriales bacterium
AAACCGGAGATACCTTGCCTGAGCGCTTTGTCGTCGCCGGGGTGCGCCGCCAGGTCATGCGCTATGGTGAAAATCCGCATCAAAAAGCCTCCTTATATGGAGAGTTTCATAAATATTTTGAGGTATTTCACGGTAAAGAACTTTCATATAATAATATCCTCGATTTAATTGCATCTGTTGAACTTGCTGAAGATATTGGGGAAAATTCATGTGTTATAGTGAAACATCAAAACCCTGCCGGCGCGGCAAAAGGGTTGAATACATTGGATGCCTATACTAAAGCACTACGATGTGATCCGGTTTCATCCTTTGGTGGAATTGTTTCCTTCACCAACGTTGTGGATTCAGAAGTTGCAACGCAATTAAATGAAATATTTTTAGAAATCATTTGTGCACCGGCTTACACTGAGAATGCAATAAAGATTCTACAAAAAAAGAAAAATAGAAGACTTCTGAAACAGTTAAAACCGGTTAATGAAAATAAAATTATGTTTCGGAATATACCGGGTGGAGTAATAGTTCAAGACGCGGACTCTATTTTGCTGAATGAAAAACAACTAAAAACCGTTACTAATAAGGAACCGTCTAAAAAAGAATTGAAAGACCTTATTTTTGCATGGACTGTCTCCAAGCATACAAAATCTAATGCAATAATATTTGCAAAAGATAATGCAACTTTGGGTGTTGGGGCAGGACAAATGTCACGGTTAGATTCCGTAAAGCTTGCCTATTTAAAGGCAAAAGAGCGGAGCTTGGACCTAAAAGATTCGGTAGCTGCCTCTGATGCATTTTTCCCTTTTGCAGACGGGCTTTTAGAAATTGTAAAATGTGGCGCCACTTCAATTATTCAACCGGGTGGTTCAATAAGAGATGAAGAAGTTATTCAAGCTGCAAATCAAAATGATATTTCTATGGTGTTCACAGGTATAAGGCATTTTAAACATTAAGAGGAAATATGGGATTATTTGACTTTCTATCAACCGATATTGCAATTGACCTTGGAACGGCTAACACACTTATCTATGTCAAAGGGAAAGGAATTGTGTTAAATGAACCTTCAATAGTTGCATTTGATCGAAATACTAAGAAAATAATTGCTCTTGGTAATAAAGCTAAAGAAATGCTGGGAAGGGAACATAAAGAAATTAGGGTTATCCGTCCTATGAGAGATGGTGTGATTGCTGATTTTGAAATAGCCGAAGGAATGATCCGGGCATTCATAAAACAGGTTAAAGCCGGTACGTTATCAAATCGAAGAGTTGTAGTAGCTGTTCCCAGTGGAGTCACAGAAGTGGAGAAACGAGCTGTTCGGGATAGTGCCGAGCATGCAGGCGCTAAAGAAGTCCATTTGATTGCCGAACCCATGTCTGCGGCAATAGGAATAGGCATTGATGTTAAAGCTCCCGTTGGAAATATGATCATCGATATAGGAGGAGGTACAACTGAAATAGCGGTTATTGCATTGTCGGGGATTGTCAACGAAGAATCGATTAGGATTGCCGGCGATGAAATGAATTATGCTATAATGCAATTCTTTAAAAAGAACCATAACATTCTTATCGGCGAAAGAACGGCTGAGGCTATTAAATGTGAGGTAGGTTCCGCCGTACCTTTGAAAGAGGAAATTACAATCCAAGTGAAAGGAAGAGACCTTGTGGGAGGTGTTCCTAAAACAACTGAAATTAGCTCGGTGGAAATTAGAGAAGCACTAAACGAAGCAATTGTTCAGTTTGTGGATGCCATAAAGCAGTCTTTAGAGAGAACACCGCCTGAATTATCTGCCGATATTTTAGACCGGGGTATAATGTTAACCGGCGGAGGTGCTTTGCTCAAAGGTTTAGATGAAAGAATCAGAATGGAAACAAATCTCCCGGTACATGTTGCGGAAGATCCCCTGACGGCGGTTGTAAGAGGCGCAGGGAAGGTTATCGACAATATAAATAATTATTCAAAAGTTTTAATTCGTAATAGAAGATATTAATGTTAAGATTCTTTGTACATGTTTGGGGAAACTTCAAAGAATATATAGTCCTCGTTGCTCTGTTAATAATAAGTCTACTTACTTTATCACTAAACAATAAACCTGCTGTAAGAAGCGTACAGACACTTGCCTTTAGTTCATTTGCCGTATTTACTTCGATTGTATCCGATCTAGTGAATACCGGAAGTGTAAAAGCAGAAAATCAAAAACTTCGCAGATTGAATGCGGAATTAATGTTAAAGGTAAATCTTTTAAGAGAATATGGAATTGAAAACACAGAACTGAAAACTCTTTTGGCTTTGAAAGACTCTACAAAATATCCATTGATAGCTGCAACAATTGTTTCAAAATCTATTAACAAATCACAAAGTACCATTACATTGAATGTCGGAAGTAAAGATGGAGTACTTCCGGGAATGCCTGTAATTAACGATTTTGGATTACTTGGAATCGTCTATTCAACATCCGGTGATTTTTGTATTGTTCAAACATTGAAAAACCTTGAATTGAAACTTACGGTAACCGATGAAAGAAGTAGAATTAATGGGATTATGGAATGGGACGGGGTGAATCTAGTGATAATAGATGTTCCGAGAACTTATGATATTGAACCTGGCGACAGAATCATTACTTCGGAAATTAGCTCTATTGTACCTGTCCCGTTACCGGTCGGATTGGTTTCGGGAATCAGTAAGGGTGAAACAGGCTTATTTAATGAAGTGCGAGTTAAACCTTTTGTCGATTTTATCGGTGCTGAGCATGTCTTCGTCATTAAGTTAGTTAAAAACTTACAAAAAGATAACCTCGAATTAAATTTTTACAAACGAAAGTAGATATGCGTTCGGATTATATTGCATCAATATTACTTTTTTTCCCTGTATTACTTGTTCAAACCACATTAGTGCCTTTTATTGCCGTAAATGGAATTGTCCCGGATTTAACTATTATTTTATTAGTGTTTTATACATTACGCAATGGTCAAATTTTTGGTACGACTGTAGGATTTATTTATGGTTTTCTTTTTGATATGATAACCGGTAGTTTGTTGGGTAGTGCAATGTTTTCCAAAACAGTTACCGGCTTTGTTGCCGGTTATTTTTCCAATGAAAATAAACAAGATATTTATTTTAAGCCGTATGTTTTTTCATTAATAGTATTACTTTGTTCTATACTTAATTCCGTATTAAATAGATTTTTTACTTCAATAGATATTAATACGAATATAATAAGTTTAATTTACCTGCACGGATTACTGCCTTCATTATATACTGCGTTGCTAAGTATTATTTTGATAGCTTTTTATCCGAGGAGAAGTTTTAATTGAGAAAAGAAAATTTTGCTTCACCCAATAGGAAAACTACAATTTATGTAGTTATTATTGTAGCCTTTTCACTACTTGGCTTTAGATTATTGCAATTGCAAATAATAAATCATAAAACTTATAACGAGAAATCAGCTGATAACAGCATTAGGGTCGTTGAACAAATTCCCCCCCGCGGTATTTTTTATGACAGAAATATGCGGGTAGTTGTGGATAATGTGCCTGCTTATACTCTTAAAATAACGCCTGCTTATTATAATAGGAAATTGAATCATTTAATTGAAACCGTAATTGGAGTTGACTCAGGCTATATAAATAAAATATTGTATGCCCATCGCATGTATTCGAAATTTATACCCATAAGAATTAAAAGAGATATCGATTTTAAGGTAGTATCTTGGGTTGAAGAAAATTCTGAAAGTTTGCCCGGCGTTGACTACGTGGTGGAAATGCAGCGAAATTATCCTGCAAATATCAGAGGATCACATGTGTTCGGATATACCAAAGAAATTTCGCAGCAACAACTGAAGAAAGATAAAAGTCACTATTACGAACCTGGAGATTATATCGGCTATACCGGAATTGAAAAAGCCTATGAGAAATATTTAAGAGGTAAAAAAGGTTACAAATATTTTTTAGTTAATTCCCGGCAAAGGATAATAGGTCGTTATAGAAACGGTGCAATGGATATACCGATGGTAAAAGGAGAAGACTTGGTGTTATCTTTGGACGCAAATGTCCAAAGGACGGCTGAACAACAACTTAAAGGCAAACGTGGTGCAGTAGTTGCTATTCAACCAAAAACCGGTGAAATCCTTGCTTTAGCAAGCGCTCCTGATTTCGATT
>CAJXGP010000284.1 GCA_913053915.1 uncultured Ignavibacteriales bacterium
AGACCTATTAAGAAAAGCAGAATAAGAAATTCCATATCTGAAAATTTTTAAGATGGATCAAATCGCCTATTTTTAATTTTGAATAATCAAGAGTTCTGGCGAAATAAAATGCGGAAACAATATCATTTACATACTTTGGAATTTTATATACCCCCCCGGTTGTTTTTGCGATACCTCTTCTTTGATCAAAAAAAGCGGAAAAATCTCTTTTATATCCGCCTTCCCGTATATGTTGTTCAAATCGCCAGGGGAATAATCCTGCCGTATCCATGAAAGATTCGTAATGATCTCTAACTTTATAAATCCAACTAAAACTAGGGACAGAATTAACTTCAAATTGGATATTATAAGCATAACGACCTGCAATTCGTCTGATTCCGGGAATCGACATAGTTGCTATACCAACTGTTACAAAGCTATACTTTATATCAAAAGTTAATTTTTCGCCTACTTTGAAGGCATGATTTGGAAGTACTCTGAATTCCTGCTCTTTTTTACTCGAATCACTCTGAGCACTGACAGTTGTAATCGAATACATGAATAAGATTGGAAATAAGAACAAGATTATTTTACGAATCATCCGTTACTCCAATTTGATTTTTGAGTGAGCTTCCAAAGGTCATTCCGGTAAAAAACCGGTGTCGCATAAGTTGTGATTGGAGATATAAAGAATCCCGGATTTGCAAGAAAACCAACTTTAGTGCAAATGACATTTCAATTTAATTGACTTTCAAAGCGGACCATTTATTTTATTTAATATCTTTTCTATTTGAACAAGCACTTTATTAATATCAATACTGTTCATACAATTCAAATTATAACATTGTTTCCTATTACAATTTTCACACGGAATTCCCGGTTGGAAAACAAAGCTTTTATCCGAATAAGGTCCCCATCTTTTGGCTGAACAAACCAATATTTTTGGATAAAAGCCAATAACATATTTTCCCAATGCCGCTGCAATATGCAGTGGCCCTGTAGAGTTTGCAATAAGAATATCCGCTTCATTAATCAGTACTATTAACTCTCGTAAATTAAATATTCCGGCAAAATTAATTATGTTGTTTGAAATTCTCAGACTTTCACAAAGATTTCTTTCGGATCTACTTCCGGTTAAGACAACATCGGCATTCAATTTTTCATTTATTTGTACAAGTAATTCCTTAAATTTAACTTGCGGTAAGTTAACTGAACTTCCACCACTTCCCGGATGGATAATAATTAATGGTTTATCGCTTTTAATATTATACGATTTTAATTTTCCACGTACTAATTTAACACTATCCTCATTAACCTGAATATCAAACTTAATATTCCCGGGATTTACTTTTTCCTTTATACCAAATATATTAAGCATATCCAAATTAAATTCCAACTCATGTTTCTCGGCATATTTTCTATGCACATAAACTCTTTTATTAAAAAATAATGAATACCATCTGTAACCGGTTCCTATCCTGTTTTTTATCCTAGATAAAAATATTGTTAAAGACATAATAAAAGTCGGATAAACCATTATACAATAATCATAATTATACTTTTTTAACATCAGGACATTTTTTTTTAGGAGTATCCTACCGTTAATTTCATTAACCGTTAGTATATGATCGATGAAGGGATTTTTTTCAACCAAGCTTTTAGTATATTCTTTGAGGAGAAAAGTAACTTTACAATCCGGAAAATATTTTTTAATTATCCTGGCTATCGGAAGTGAAAGGACAACATCACCTATTCTATCTGTACGCACAATTAACAGATTTTTTGGTTCAATCATTTTTTTGATACATATGGATTGTCTTTAATATAAAAGCGCCAAGGTAAACCGACAGATTTTTTTATTCCTATCCGGATAGTTGTTACAATTTTTTCATCATTCACTTTAGGTGCATCCAAAATATAGATATTATCTTCAGTTAGATCGGTTCCGTAATAACTTTTATCGATTTTCATTGTTTGGCAAACTTTGCCTGGTCCCGAAGTCAAATTAAATTTTTCTTTTTCATTTACCAAATCTCTGCCGAAACGATTTTTTATCATTAATTCAATACCTTTTATAGGTTCGATAGCTCTAATTAACACAGCAGTTCCTAATCCTCTTTTACCTGTTACTACATTACAACAATAATGGACACCATACGTAAAATAGACATAAAGGTAACCACCTTCCCGGAACATCACTTCATTTCTTTTTGTTTTCCCGTTAAAAGTGTGGGCTGCTTCATCAACCGAGCCATTATAAGCTTCAACTTCAACAATTTTACCTGCTATCGGCGTATTGTTTTCATTTTTTACAAATATTTTTCCGAGCAGTTCTTTGGCAACTACCAATAACTCACGGGTATAAAAATCTTTCTTTAGTTTGTTTTCGGGGTATATAGAATTCACGAGTCACCTCTAAAAAGGTATTTCTATAAAAAAAGTTTTTTGTTAATATTAACAATTTAAAAATAATCTTTTTAGATACGACTCATTCATTATTCGATATGGTTTTTAGAGAAAAAATATCTCAAAAATAATTTCAATCACTTCACTTGAGAGCGTAGCTCCTCAATTTTACCGTAATAATAATCTTTTTTATTTGGGCTTTTCTTTGCAAGTTTCACATACACTTTCATTGCCTCTTTATACTCTCCTTGCGTTATATAAATTTTTGCAAGAGTTTCAGAAACAATCAAATTGTCTTTTTCAAAATTAATCGTCGAAAATTCATTTGCATCTTCATCCGGATATGAATAATCAGTTCGTTTTCCAATTGAATTTTTAAGTGTAAACTGTTCTACGCTCTCAGTAATTGATGATGCTGAATTGTGATGTGATTCTTTTTCATCTTCAACGTCGGTAAAAACTTCCCGTTGCTTTACATCCACTGTTTCATCCGACAACATAAATGCATTTCTTCTATTCATATTGAACAGCGATCTTTGTTTCTTTATCTCCTCAATTTCTTTCAAATAAAAATTATAAGTTTTATTAGAATGAATTAAATCGCTACCGATTTTTATATTTTTGAGAGCAGAGTTGTAATCCCCCTTTAGAATTTGAGCTTTTCCCAAAACCAAATAAGCGGCTGCATATTGTGGATATAACTTTAATCCACTGTTAAAAATTTCCACTGCCGCATCAAGGTTATTATTTTCGATTTCCACATTGGCTTTTCTAACAAAAAGTGGCGACTTATTATCGTATTCATAGATCAAGCTGACTTTATCGTTAAACATTTCTCTAGTTGTTTTTGACAAAAAATTACCTTTATGATTTAGTAAAAGCTTGTTTAATTGATTCAAAAGATACAAATGTAAAACCTAAAAAGAAAAGAAACTGGAAAGGGAACGCCGCTATTTCCAGAAAATATACGGAAGCAACTACACCTATGAAACAATAAATTGCCATTATTAATTCTACTACAGTCGACATGTCTAATTTTGTAGTTGTGTATTTTTTACCAACCCAAGAATCTTTTTTATTTTCCACATTAAACTTAGGAGTTCTGACAAATTCACTTTTTCTATTCAATAATCCATCAAAAACTGCTTTTGAATTATTAACAGCCAGCCCCATGCTGCCGGCCATAAACAATGGGAAAAGAACAATTTTTTTCCTCCAGTCTTTTCGTATATCCTTCTGTGAATATAAATAAAAAAAGAAAGAGCTGATAAAGGCAAGTACAAATATAGACATAATAGCAAAATAGGCTTCATGCGGACCGCTGTTTTTGATAAAAATAAGGGGTACATTTAATATTGCAGCCAAAAGAATAAAAGGAAAGACAATATTATTAGTAAGGTGAAATGTAGATTGCAATTTTACCCTTAAAGGAATTTTGGCTTTCCAAACAAGCGGTAATATTTTTTTTGCTGTTTCGATTGAGCCTTTCGTCCACCGGAATTGTTGCGATTTTAATGCATTGATTTCAGAAGGTAATTCAGCCGGTGAAGTAAAATCTTTTAAATAAATAAATTTCCAACCATTCAACTGGGCGCGATAGCTTAAATCGAGGTCCTCCGTTAAAGTATCCCCTTCCCAATTACCGGCATCCACAATACAGCTTTTTCTCCAAATTCCTCCTGTACCGTTAAAGTTTATAAAGAAACCTGCTTTATTTCTTACGGCTTGTTCG
>CAJXGP010000285.1 GCA_913053915.1 uncultured Ignavibacteriales bacterium
AATTAGAGATTATTTTTAAACTATTTTTTTAAATTTCTAATTGCTCTAATTATTCTAATTTCTAATCAAATAACAATTTACAATAACTAATATAAAAGCATCTTATAATTAGAATAGAGTCATCTCTTTTAGCCTTTTATAGAACCTTCAGTTATACCTTTAATAATAAATCTTTGGAACAAGGCAATAAGAATTATAACCGGTAAGGTTGCAACAACAGCGGCAGCCATAATATAACCCCATGGAATTTGACCGTGTAAGCCTTCGAACAGGGCAATACCAACCGGAATAGTGCGAGCGTGATAATCAATCGTAAACATTAAGGCAAAAAGAAATTCATTAAATGAATAAATAAAAACAAGTATAAAAGTGGAAAAAGCTCCCGGTAAAGCAATCGGGAAAATTACTTTGAGTAATATCTGAAATCTGGTAGCACCGTCAACCAAAGCAGCATTATCGAAGTCGGTTGAAATTTGAGAAAAGTGACTTAGCATAATCCAAAGAGCCAAGGGTAATCCTAAAGTGATATAAGGAAAAATTAGAGCCGGATAGGTGTTTATCCATCCAAACATAGTAAGCAATTTAAACAGATATCCCACGATACTTATTTGAGGAAACATTGAAAAACCCAGTAACGCCATCGGAATAATTATTTTACCGGGAAATTTCAGTCTTGTTATTGCATAAGCGGATAATCCGGCTAAAAACGTCGTAATAATTGCGGTAACAGAGGAAATTACTATGCTGTTTTTTAAGTATGCTAAAAGATGAACGGAACGACTCGTAAGAACTTGAACGAAATTATTTAGCGTAAAAATAAATTTAACATTCGATGAGAGAAAATCCGGGTGTTCACTGAGTGAAACAATAATCATCCACACAAAAGGTGTAATGCAGAAAAAAAACATGAAAAAGGCGCCTGAATATATCAATAATTTTTTTAGTTTTTTTTCACTCATTTTATCATCTCTGTAAACTTACCGACTTTCAAGTATAGAATCGCCAAACCGGAAGCCACAAGAAACACTATTACTGAAATTGCCGAGCCGTAACCAAAGTCTCCATTTAAATAATATTTGAAAGCATAAAGTGAAATAGAAGTTGTACTTCCTCCGGGTCCCCCACCTGTAAGTACATATATTAAATCGAATATTCGTACGGCATCAATAGTTCTAAATAAAAGAGCAACTACAATAACCGGTTTAAGAAGAGGAAGAGTTATTTTAGAAAACCTTTGTAAAATGTTTGTACCATCTATCATTGCTTGTTCGTATAGTTGTTTTGGAATAGTAGATAAGCCGGCTAAAAGAATGACAGTGACAAAAGGAGTAGTTTTCCAAACATCACTTATTACAATCGAAAAGAACGCACTTATCGGGGAGCCCAACCAGTTAACCGGAGCAGCCGAAAGTCCGGAATGTATTACTAAAAAATTAAATATTCCATATTCAAAGTTATATATCAACTCCCATATTCTTGCAGAAATGGCGTTTGGGATTGCCCATGGAATAAGAATTGCTATCATTAAAATACCGCGACCGGGAAAAGTTTCATTCAAAATCAAAGCGAATATCATTCCGAAAAATAATTCAAACATTACGGAAACAGTTACAAAAAGAACCGTAAACTGAATCGACTGCCAAAAATGAATATCTTCAAACAAGCGTTCATAATTTGCCAAACCTAGAAATTTATTGGGCATAAAGGTAACATCTCTGTAAAATCCGGTAACCAAAGTTCCTACTACCGGTATGAAAACAAAAATTAGAGTTATAATGATTAATGGTGAATTAAACAAATAAGCCAGTCCGGTATCATTTCTCAAGTATTTGTTACTATTCGGTGCCATAAATTTTTTCTACCTCTTTTATTTGGTTTTGCATTTTCTGCAATGCCGTACTTGGCGATATTTTACCGGATAGACAATCATTAACATATCGCTGAATAATATCGGAAAGTTGGCTGTAATATGGAACTGTGGGTCTGGCTATCGTATGTTTGAGGACATAATAAAGCTCTTTGATTTGTGGCGCTTCGGCTATAACTTGCTTGTCTTTATAAACGTCTTTTCTGCTTGGATTCCAACCAACGTTTAATATCAGTTTTTTTTGCGATTTAAAAGAAGTAATAAACTTAACAAATTTCCACGCTTTTTCTTTTTCATCGGAATACCGGGAGATACCGATATGCCAGCCGCCTAAAGTTGAAACAGAACTATCTCCTTTAAAGTGAGGTAAAATAGTTAAACCGACCTTACCTTTTACCGGCGAACCATTACTTTGGTGAAGTTTCCATGCATAAGTCCAATTTCTTTCGAACAATGCATTCCCCCTTTGAAATGATAGTCTAACTTCTTCTTCTTTCATTTCGGTATAGGTACTTGGCGGTGATATTTTATATTTATGAATCAAATCTTGCATGAATTGAAGCGCTTCGATATTGCTTTTTCTGTAAAGATCAACCTTTCCGTTATTCATTATTCCTCCGCCGTGAGAAGATGTAAATTCCAGAAAGGTACATACAAGCCCTTCATATTGAGCGCCCTCCCATAAGAAACCGTAAAAATTTGGATTATTTTTCCGTTCAATTTTTTGAATTTTATCGGCTTCATTCAGAAGTTCACTCCACGTTTTGGGCGGCTCGGAATAGCCGAATTTCTCCAATAAATCTTTTCTATAATAAAGCAAAGCTACATCGAGAAAAACGGGCAATGCGTACAGATTACCTTTATATTTATCAACTGAGTTTAAGATACTCTGAAAAAATTGATGCAATTGGAAATCGTTGTCTTTTACATATTTGTCTAACGGCTGAAGCCAATTTGAAGCGGCAAATTGATTGAGCCAAACAACATCCATCAAAAATAAATCCGGGTTTGGTTGTTTTGCTTCCAAATCGATTACCAAACTTTGTCGTCGTTGATCACTATAAGTCGGTTGTCGAACAAGCTGAAGATTATATCCGGTCTGCTTATTAAATTCAGTGATAATCTGTTGCCAATAATCCAGCTCCCTGGGTGAACCTCCGATCCATATCGTAAACTGTTCACTCGAATTCCCGCATTGAATGCCGATTAACATTAGCAGCAGAATTATTAACCATTTTAAATATTTTTTCTTCATTTATGAGTCTCCTCTAATAAAGTATTTTTCGATCGAGAAAACTTTGATTTTTTTTAATCTTGACAATTCCGGTACTTGAGAATGACCTCTTTAAATATTTCTCATTCATTTTCAAAACCTGCTCTAGCCGTAAAATTTTTCGAAATAAATTTAAGTTACTTTTCCAAGACTATTAGAATCTATTTTATTGGTATTCAGAAATTTAATTCGTTTTCTTAATAATATTTGTAGTTTTATAAATGTTTAATTCATTTCGGACTTGTAAAATTGAAAACTTAAATTTTTAATTATCCGATAAATTAAAATTACTTCAAAGTTTACCAACCCTTTTCAAATTAATACTTATAGTTGATTTTTTTTTAATACACAGGTTTTTGACAAAATCATCTTATCATGGATAAAATTAGATGGTCATATTATAAAACGGCTTTTCGATTAAAATTAAGTTTAGATTTCAAGGCAACATATTAACTGCTTTTTATTAAAATAATTATACGAAAAAATAATTGATTTTATTAAAAATTTTATCTAATGTAAAGAAAAAGAGTTCAAAATATCAAATTTTTTATGACGTTTTTTATTCTTAAGAATTAGCGGTTCGGATATTTAAAAAAGGAGTTATTGACATGAAAAGGAAAATATTTCTTATGATTTTATTTTTTCTTGTTTCGATTATAGAAATTAATTCACAAGTTAAAGATAATTATATCCTTATTAATACAGATTCAAAAATAGCCGGAAATTCAGGGGCAAAATATTAGTATCTTGTTTGAGGCAGTGATATCGGGATGATAACAGCATGCCCAACATCAAATTAGCTGTGAGCTTGGGCCTTATCGCTCTCTGATATTTATTTATTTTCTGTTTAACCCCTTTTATTATTTTTATCTTCTGGATCAGTTCCAAGTTTAGTCTTTTGTTCCCCTTTTCTTCTATACTCTATTCTAATCGAATTTGATTTCTCGTGTTGAGTAATTCTTTTAAGTACTCC
>CAJXGP010000286.1 GCA_913053915.1 uncultured Ignavibacteriales bacterium
CCACCACCTTATACATCAAATATCATCCAAGGTAATATAATCGGTAGTTTCACCTTTATCTCTTTTTTTACGAGCTTCTCGTAATTCATTTATAGTTTTCTTATCGAGATCAAGACCTAGAATCTCTTCGATTTGCCTAAATTCATCCCAAGGTATAATAACATCAGAGGGATTACCATTCTCGTCATTCACTATTTTTTTATGTATATCAATCATTTTTTAACTTTACTACATATTTGGATTAAATATGATTATAATATAAATATTTTTTTTAAGAATCAAACTGAATTTATCATGATATGTTTATGGATGCTGGATATTTAATCAGTAGCTCTGTATTAGCAGCAAGCGTTCAGATGTTCGGGGGTTCTTTGTTCTTCGTTTGTTGTTATTTAAACTATATTCTATTTCCTTATTCTTCATTTTTTAACTCACAACTAAGAATTACGAACTAAAAACTAATCCATAATTCATTATTGTTTACTTGTTACTCGTCACTGTTTTTTTAAAATATTTATAGATTCATTTACATCAATTTTCCCCGGAACTCTCAAATCAAGAGCAATATCCGTAGTTAGATCTTCGCCTACACAAACGGTTTCAATTTTTCGGGATTTTAATTATTTCCAAATCGTCTTATGATAATTCTCGCGCTGTTATAATTAAAATTGCTCATGAATCAAGCATTATTTACGCTGTTTCTACCGTTTTAAATAAACTTTGCAAAATTTACAGAATCATCCAAATTTTCCATTATTTCAAATACTCAATTAAAAATTAGAATAGATACAGAATTGCAGTGTTTTATTCGCGAATTAGCGGCAAAAATGTTTTTTGAGATTCTTATCACGCATCATTGATTGCGAGTTACTTCCCAATAACCTGTTTTATCGGAGCCCATTCGTTTTATTAGATTTAGTTCTTTAAGTTTATTTAAGTTACATTTTATAGTCTTTTCATTTACATTTAATTTTTCTGCTAATTTAACTATTGTTTCTTCCTTGTCAATTTGTAATAGATATATTATTTGTTTTTGTCTATTATTTACAGGGACATTTACAGGGACATTTACAGGGACATTTACGGTGTCATTATTGAAAGTTATCCAAAAAATATTCATATCAAACTTAAATTCCGGTTCTGCGATACCATAATTTAAGCAATCGTTCACAATATTTATTGTACCGCGTCCCCAATTTTCAATAAACCCTGCTTTATAAAAAACAGATGCAATAACAGGGTTTGTAGGAACTGATGCATGAGATTGTTTTAATTTTTCAACTGTTATTTCATGCGGTAACAAAGCGCCATTAGTAAAGGTTATTCTATTGTTATAAACCTTAATTTGCAAATTTGACGTATTTGTATAATCACGATGAATAAGAGCATTAATAATTGCTTCTTTTAGAGCATCAAAAGGATATTCTAATTTTTCTCTTCGATGTATTCCTTCGAAACTAATATAACTTTTTAAATATTTTGTTTTTAGAACATCTAATATTAAATCAACTTGATTAATGAGATTACCCTCAATAAATATCGCTTGTTAAAATATCAACTTCCGATAAAAACTTGCCAATTTTTGAATGTGATTGAATAAAATACTTTTGAGGATTTTTTGCAAAAAGCAATACAGCTGCTCGTTTAAGATACTTACCTTCGTATAAATTTAATTTACGTAAAAGTGTTTCAGTGTCTTTTTCATTCTTAATTGAAGGGATTCTATCAATAGCTAGTACTTTGAATTTTTCAATAGTCTTTTCGTCAATTCCATCAATTGTAAAATTCTCTACTGTAATATCGTCTCACGTTTTACCGAATTTTTTTAATAAAAATTGATTTAATTCGCCGCCCTTTAGTTCGGTTGTTACACTCCCGCTTCTAACAAAAAACTTTCCGTGATACGAAATTGGAGCGAAACTTTTGGTTATTTCTACCTGTATTATAATTTTGCTCTGCAAATCAATTGTTGATATTCCAACTGTAATTCCTAAATTATTTTTTATTTTATTAGGTAACAGTTCCAATTCAATTTTAAATCCCTTAACACCAATAACAGATTTGTCGTCATCAATACCAATTAGCATTATACCGCCATTGGTATTAGCAAATGCACAAATAGTTTTTAAGTATTTGTCATTCCACCGCCGTTTGAATTCGGTAGTTTCATTCTCGCCTTGCTTAATAATATTTTTAAGTTTATCAGAATTCATTTATATCAATCTTACCGGACACTCTTAAATCAAAAGCAATATCGGTAGTTAAATCTTCGTCTACCCAAACAGTTTCTATTTTTTCGGGATTTTAGTTATTCCCAAACCTTCTTGAGAGAGTTCTCTTGCTGTAACAATTAAAATTGTATCGGCATCAAGTATAATATGGGCTACTTCTGCAAGCCTGCATAAAACTTGTTAATTTGCTAACCTTACCTTATAACAAGCTAATTACTCATTCGCTGCTGACCCCATCTCTGGACGCTGAATGCTCCATTCATCTTTACACCCAAAAACTATTGGTCTAAGAACCAAGATTAGCTTAATTTAATTTACACAGCTTCGCCACGTAAGTAACATATATAGCGACTTAAGAAGGGATAAAATATAATTATAGAAAAAGAAGGATGATTTTTCCGGCACCTTCTAATAAACTGCTTTATTTTAGAAAAAAATAGTTATGGAATACGATGAAATTAATTCATCTAATTAAACATAGCGCGGCAAGCCGCAAATTTAGAAATTATGTTTAAACTATTGCATTTTTTTAATTTCTAATTGACCCCGTTAGATACATTATTTTAACAAATGATAAAGACTTATTATGATTATCTAACGGGGTCAATTAGAAATCAGGACAATTTTAGTCAATAGCACATCAAAATATTATCTAACCGCTTTCCGTATTTTCAGAGGAAGTATGGAAATAATTGAGTTAAATACTCAATTCTGTTTTAACTTCACTAAACATTTGAACGGCAAAATCCAAATCTTCTTTAGAATGAGCAGCGGAAATTTGGACACGGATTCTTGCAGTGCCTTTAGGTACAACCGGATAAAAGAAACCGATTACATAAATACCTTTCTCTAACAATCGCACTGCCATCTTTTGTGCCAATACGGCATCCCCCAGCATAATCGGCACGATAGGATGAATACCTGGTTTAATATTAAATCCGGCTTTTGAAATCCTCTCTCTGAAATATTTAGTATTCTGTTCCAATTTGTCACGTAAGTGTGTTGTAGAACTGAGCATCTCCAATACTTTTAATGACGCAGCAATAATACTTGGAGCAACAGTATTTGAAAATAGATATGGACGGGAACGTTGGCGAAGCATATCAATTATTTCTTTTCTACCGCTGGTATAACCGCCATTTGCACCGCCCAAAGCTTTACCAAGAGTTCCGGTAATAATATCTATTTTACCAATAACATTATTATATTCATGCGTACCTTTGCCATGAGCGCCCATAAATCCGACCGCATGAGAATCATCTACCATTGTCATTGCGCCGTATTTACCGGCTAAATCGCTGATACTTTTTAAATTAGCGATAAAACCGTCCATTGAGAAAACTCCGTCCGTTGCAATCAAAATATGCCTGGCATTGTTCTTTTTTGCTTCTTTTAATTTTGCTTCAAGATCGTTCATATCATTGTTTTTATAGCGATATTTTTGTGCTTTGCTAAGTCTTATGCCGTCAATAATACTTGCATGATTTAATTTATCGCTTATTACCGCATCTTTATCGGATAGAATGGTTTCAAACAAACCGCCGTTAGCATCGAAACATGATGTATATAAAATAGTATCTTCCGTCTCAAGAAATTCTGTAAGCTTTTGTTCAAGTTGCTTGTGTATATCTTGTGTTCCGCAAATAAACCGAACCGAGGATAAACCGTATCCCCACCTATCATAGCTTTCTTTAGCTGCCTTTATTATTTCGGGATGATTTGCTAATCCAAGATAATTATTGGCGCACAGGTTGACCACGCGTTCGTGGCGTTCACCATCAAGCAGCACGTCTATCCGGCCCGCCTGCGGCGAAATTATCTCACGCTCGGATTTGTTGAGACCGGCTGACTTGATATCTGACAGGGTGTCACTGATGTG
>CAJXGP010000287.1 GCA_913053915.1 uncultured Ignavibacteriales bacterium
AACATAAAAAAGTTGTTACTACTCAGCAGCAATAAGTCTTGTTAATCAAATAGTTATGATTTTAATGTAAAAACAATAAAATGAAAATTTTTTCTTAGTTGTAAATTTTAATAGTTGTTAAGTATAACGTTTCGGGGAAATATCGATTATTAATCCCCGCCGATGACAAAAACCTATCGATATAACTCATTGAATAAGTAAATAGTTTAAAACATCCTTATTTAGGAGCTTTAATTCAATAACTTATTTTATTCTCCCCTTAGTATTAAAAATAAAAGAATTTCTATTTTAAATTATAAATTAAATTCTCTATAAAGTCAACTAATTTCGACAACCGGCTGAATTTTTCGATAAGCGGCAGCGTCTTTTTAAGCACGTAAGTATTATACAAAAAGTAAGTAAACTTTAATACCACTTAAAAAAACTAAAATAAAAACAGGGAAAGCGGCGTAAGATGTTTATCATTACCTGAATTAAGTAATTGCTTACCGTTATTGTGAACCCGGGCAGTTTAATCCTGTTAACAGATTGCCGCGTCACTTATACTCCAAAGCAGTCAAAGTTTTAATAATTTCGTACAAAGTGCAGAGAAAAAGAACTTCGAAAAGCTTACCGCACAACTACGGAGTAGTTGAAATAAAATTTCCCGTTTTAAGATATTCTATTTGAGCTACCTTGTAGTTCTATTTTTGTTCTTTTTTACCTTTTTTTCTATCGATTGTATCCATAGTTATTAAGAGTTGAAGTACTTCGTACTTCTCGGAAAATTACTTAATTGATTTAAACGATCAAAAACTCGTCACAACTACGAAGTAGTTGAAATTTTAATAACTCCGTACGAAATGTGGAGATAAAGAAATACCCAAAACGTCCGGTAACTACGGAGTAGTTGAAAATTGAATACTCTATTAAATCTTATTTGAGTTTTTCCATTTTATTAAAAATGGAAAATCAATTTTAAGCTAAAAACTTTTGGTTCAAACCTTCATTTTAAATAATTGTCATCTAATTAATATTCTTGTAAATTAGATAATTATAAATTTTCTAAATATTGATGGGAATTAAAAATGGATTTTCAAAATAAAACAGTATTAATATTAGGAGGATTTGGTTTGGTAGGAAGTGCCGTAGCACGGAAATTGGTTCCGGAAAATCCTAAAAAGATTATCATTACCTCCCTCTTTTTATCGGAAGCAGAAAGCGCAGTACAAAAACTTGAAACAGAATTTCCTAATACGGAAAAAGGATTTTTCATTCCGTGGGGCGGTGATATTTTCGTTAGAAACGAATTCAAAGATTTGAAAAGATTTAAGATATTGAATGATTCAAAGAAAAGGAAAATCTTAATGACCGATATCATGGAGGAATTAAATGACGACATTTTAAAAAATTCCTCTATTTACATCTTACTTAACATATATAAACCGGAAATAATTATCGATTGCATTAATACCGCGACAGGCATTGCTTATCAAGATATTTATACTTCATACCAAAATATAGAAAGAGCTATAACTAAAAAGGCCGGATATGATATAATTATCGAAGAAACGGAAAAATTAATTTGTACTCAATATATTCCGCAGTTAATACGACATATACAGATCCTATATACCTCAATGAATGCGGTAAATTCGAAAATATATGTAAAAATCGGTACCAGCGGAACCGGTGGAATGGGATTGAATATCCCTTATACGCACAGTGAGGAAAAGCCATCCAGAGTTCTTTTAAGTAAATCCTCCATAGCTGGAGCTCACACGCTGCTCCTATTCCTGATGGCTCGAACTCCCGAAGTAGCAATCACTAAAGAAATCAAACCAACTGCAGCAATTGCATGGAAACGAATTGAATATGGAGAAATCAAAAAAAAAGGTAAACCGATTGAGCTGTTGGATATACCTATTACCGAAGCCGTACCGTTAACGGGCAAATTTGAAATTTGTACGAATAAGCAGTATAGAACAAGGGGAGAAACATTGAATTCCGTCTTTATTGATACCGGTGAAAACGGAATATTTTCAAAAGGAGAATTCGAAACAATTACGGCACAGAAGCAGATGGAATTTGTAACACCCGAAGAAATAGCCGATGTTGTATTATATGAAATTAAAGGTGGTAATACGGGACATGATATTGTCAGCTCTTTAGATCATGCTACCCTAGAACCTACATACCGGGCAGGTTATATGCAACACAGCGCAGTTGAAAAACTCGCTCAATTAGAAAAAGAGCATAATGTTAAAAGTGTTGCTTTCGAATTACTTGGTCCACCACGTTTATCAAAACTATTGTATGAAATTCATCTTATTGGATTAGTATGCTCTACTATGTATGGCATTCTTAATACATCACCGGATAACTTATCTGATTTGTGTTTTGAAAAAATATCGACGGACGATAAACTAAGAAGCGAAATAATATCTATTGGGATTCCTATTCTTCTTCCGGATGGTAATTCATTATTAAGAGGAAATATAATTAAAATACCTGCCTTCAGAGGAGAAAAAATCCTCGAAATAAATAAAGAAAATATTGATCGTTGGGCTAATGAAGGCTGGGTTGATCTAAGAATATTTAATATGCAAAGATGGCAAAATAGAATATCAAAATTAATAAAGGAGGCCGAAAGCATTCCACTCTCCAATACTAGTTCACAACATGTCAGGACAAAGGAATATTGGAATAATTTTAAAGAGATCAACATCGGTAAAATTTGCAGTTGGTTATTCATTCACGAAGAGCATGGGAAAAGAATGAAATCTTAAGAGATTCTCTCTTTACAGCTAACTTGATTACTCTTTATCAGATTTAATTATCCACTTTACTTATAAAAAAGATTAAAGGTTATTGATCTTTCTCAAAGTTTTCTCTGCAAATTGATCAATTGTTTCATCCGACAACATATTGTAAGCATTATTTCTTAACTCACCCCATTTATCATGCACCGGACACGGGTCTTCCGGAGAACATTCCGGAAATCCTAAAACACAACTTTCAAAAATAGAGAGCCCGTCAATCGCTTCGACAACATCGATCAGTCTAATATTCTTAGGATCTTTAGCCAATGCAAACCCGCCCGATTTTCCTTTTTTCGAATAAATTATCCCGCTTTTCGTTAAGCTCTGTAAAATCTTTGAGATAAATTCTTTGGGAATATTAAGCTTTTTGGAAATTACTTCCGCCGAAGTTACTCCCCACTCCATGCCGGCTGCCAAATAAAGGACTGCCTGAAGACCATATTCACATTTTTTAGAAAATATTACCGTCATTTCTATAATCAGATTTAATTATCTTATTAAAGATATTTAAAATCTAATTTAATTTCAATAAATATAACTTATCTCATTCTTATAGTTAAATAATTAGTTTTATATTATTTTGTAAAAACAAATTTACCGGTGGCAATAATGGTTCCTTTTTAATATTTCTATTTAAAAAGGAAAACCCCGAAAAATTCGGGGTTCAGTCTGCTCCGCGAGCAGGACTCGAACCTGCAACCCTCCGGTTAACAGCCGGATGCTCCACCATTGAGCTATCGCGGAATATTTTTCTTTTCTAAAATAGATTTTAAATTTAGTTAGTCCTTTACTTTATGTCAAGTTTTGAGGTAATGTTTTTAAAAATTTTTTAGTTTCTCCCAAAAAACTAAAATTAAGAACTGTACTTATATCAATGCAAAAAAGGAGCAATAATTGATGATTTTGATTTATTAATTGATTAGACACATTAAGAAATAAGTATGACACTACAACAGTACCTCATAACCAATAGCCGGTTTAGTACTTCGTAAGCAATTATTATGTAAATTACAATTAGAAATATTGAGAAAATGCTACTTGAAACCCGGTTACCGGTCATAACTACAAAACGTTAGCCGCCATTACATTAATTAAAACTCAAAAAGAAAGGGAAAAAATGAACCGACAACAGCAAAAACAATTAGAACAGCAAAGAAAAACATGGAACCAATATTCAGGTGGCTGGAAAAAATGGGATGAGCTCCTCATGACCATAATGCGTCCTGTTAGTGACAGATTTATAGAGATCTTACAATTGAAAGGTAATGAACATATACTGGATGTGGCATCAGGTACAGGAGAACCGG
>CAJXGP010000288.1 GCA_913053915.1 uncultured Ignavibacteriales bacterium
CCTTCTGGCGTTACCGGATATTTGTTGGCCGGCGATTATTTCCAACTTGGCACCACTGGAAGTTCGCGTTTATACAAAGTCCTTAACGATGTAAAGTGCCACGATAGTGACTGCCATTATGGCACCATCACATCGCTCCATGAGACATCGCCACTCGCAGAGAACTGCCATATTGGCACTCTGCCTTTTTTTCGCTAGCCATACATTGACGCAAGTTGTTTTGTATATTGAACTTGTGGATTCTAAAAAGACTCCTAAGTGATAAATAGCGACTTATAATAAATGCCTGATTTTTAAATAAATTGGGTGTTTATTATAACCGGATGAAAATGATATGATATTAATTTGAGTTTTTCATAATGAACTAAGATATTAAGTACTGATTTTGTTATAATATAAAGAATCTAAAAAATATTACAAAGTTTGATTTAATAATTCCTTTTTGTTAATAATATTATTAGGTTAAATCAAAAAATGGGAATGATGTTTTATGTCCCTGCGTAAAATTATAATACTGTTTGTTCCACTATTTATTCTTCTGCTTACAGAGTCTTTACATGCCCAGTCTTTCGGCTTTGGTTATTTGGGATTTGTAGGGTATTATGGGGGATATTCATATCAAATTTACGAACCTGAAGGATTAAACGGTTACATAAAGGAATTCAATTTAATCAGAAAAGATTCGCTTTCCAGTCCTATGGGTGATTTCGGAAAAGCATCGGGATACAGAATAGGATTAAATTTTTTTAGAACTAATCTTGAAGGTATAATACTCACAGCTAAAGGATTTTACCAATCACTATCTGAAAAGAGACAGGCAAGTATCGGCGCATCCTCTGGGAATTCTTCTACCGTTTATGAATTAAAAATTATTAATTGGGGGCTTGGTTTTGATATAGGCACTTCTATAACTAAATTTCTTAGTTGGAAAGTAATTGATGCCGCATTGTTGTATAATTTTGCAACTTTCACGCAAACAATAAATTTACCCGGTGCAATTACCGATATTACTCAATATAAGAATGTAAAACCTACTTTCGGTTATTCTTTAGGTACAGGTTTTATACTCGATATAATTAGGAATTATATCAGTATAGAAGGCGTAGCCGGGTATTCGGTATTTGCAATACAGAAGATGCAAACCGGTAAGGGGAAAAAACTTACTGTTAACGAAAACTCAAATGTTGTGATGAAAAATTTTATAACTACTGGTGGATTTAATGCTGTAATCCAATTAAATATAGGCTTCCCTTTATAATGTTTTTCCTCTATTCTGTTAATACAAGAATAAATAACTGTATATGATCGACAATTCGGAAAGAAGCATATTTCAAAATAAACTTTTCAACTAAATTAATCGGATAATAATTATAGCCGGCAAAGTTCATTTATCCATAAAAATTGCTTATTAATCTGTTTATTTCAACGCTTAGTAGAATTTTACATGGTTAATAATTAATAATTATTTAAGTTTAAGCGTTTCTAATTTTTGAGAATAGATTTTAATGAGTTTTTGTATTGTAAAGAATATGCTGATTAGAAAAGCCCTTTAGATGTTATCCAATGGAATAGGGGACAAAAATTAGCAGCAATTAAATTATTATCAATTATGGAAATAATATAATTAACCAAAGTTAAAAAAATATGTATGAAACTATAGCAGATAAATTTCAACCTTTAATCGGGAAAAAATATTCTTCAAAGCGTAGTCGCGCTAGAAAATTATTACTCTATGGTGAGCAGAAATTTCTTTCACGAGAATATTATCAAGCAATTTATGCATACAGCGAATCTATCAAACTAATCCCTAACGGAGAATTACCATTTATTAGGCGAGGTAAAGCAAGGTATGAAATAGGGGATTACTCCGGAGCAATAAAAGATTTTGACAAAGCATTTATATTGGACCCGGCAAATTCGCTAGGATATCAATACAAGGGCGATGTATTAGCTTCAATGGAACAATTAAATGAAGCAATTTTTTACTATTCCCAATCAATAAAATACAATCCCAAAAATGAAGTTAGTTACTTTAAAAGAGGACTAGTCCAACTAAAGTTAATGGATTTTAAACCGGCTTTAAAAGATTTTACAAAAGCAATCCACTTAAATCCTGATTATATTTCAGCATATAATAATAGAGGTAATGTAAGAAATGAAATGGAGGATTATGACGCAGCGATAAGTGATTTCTCTACTGCGATAAAACTTCATCCAAGATTTGCCGTCGCTTATAATAATCGTGCAGTAGCTAAATATAACTTAGGTGACTTTGAAGGTGCAATCAACGATTATGAAAAAGCAATAGAGTTGTTGTTAAAAATATCAGTGGTATATGACAATATTTCGCTTGCAAAACAAAAAATCGGAGATTTTGAAGGTGCAATTAACGATCTAACATCGGCAGTGGAACTAAATACCGATTTAACGTATCTTTGAAACGGCAAGTAGAACTCAAAAAGTATCATTCCGACCGAAAGTAGAAATCCCCCAATATAAAAAACTTCTACAAAACAGATACTCACACCATATCGCTTCTCAGAATAACTAATGCAGTAATTATGAGACAGTCTAAGATTTAATTCAGATTGAGGTTCTTCAAGCTAAAAATAATTTTTGAAATTCTCTGGGTTTCCTTTCTTTCCAGCTTCCTTTGTGATAAGCATAACCGGCAATTAATGGCATTGCTAAAGTTGCTTCTGAATAGACCATTTGTTCGAAAGTTGTCTCAACTTTTCCCCACGAACTTGCTTCTTTTAAAGTTGAGCCGGATAAAGCTCCGTCTCGAACATCGGCAACTGTAATTTGAATTGCATATTTATGCATCGGCGCATTTTCTTGTAGAATATCTGCAGCAACGACAATATCCTGCGTAAAGTTTTTAGGAACTCCGCCACCGATTATAAAAATTCCGGTTTCTTTTGAAGCGATTTTAATCTTGGTAAGCTCGACGAAATCTTTTGCTGAATCTAGCGATGTGTGTCTTTCAGGATGCCGGGTTTGATGAATTAAGAAACCAAATCCTGCAGAACAATCCGAAAAAGCAGGGACAAAAATAGGAACATTCTTTTTAAAAGCTGCGTAAATCACAGAATCTTCAACCATTGGACCGCCGTTTTTATCAAAATATTTTCCGAACTCCCACAGCAATTCACGTGAGGAATATGGTTTTGGTTCAAGACTATCGAAAATCTTCGCCGTTGTTTCATCACATATTCTTAGCTCGTCTTCATCGATGTAGGTATCATAAATTCTGTCAATGTGAAGTTTACGCAGTAGGTTATCTTCATTGAAAGGAGTGCCTTTATAATGTTTGAAGCCTAACGCCTCAAAAAAATCCTGATCAACCATAATTGCTCCGGTTGATACAATTACATCAACCATGTTATTCATTACCAAATCATAAACTACTTTTTTTAAACCGGCGCTGAATAAACTACCGGCTAAAGTTAAAATAACTCCGCATTTTTTATCTTTTAACATCATATCGTAAATTTTTGCGGCACGGTTTAGGTCTCTCGCTGAAAATGCCATATCTTCCATCGCATCGACAAATTCTACCATATTGTATCTTTTAATATCGATATGTTTAATTGTGTCTTTTAAAAAATCTTTCTTGTCAGCCATTTTTCACTCCTTTAAGTAAGTTTAATTTTTCATATAAAATAATAATATTTAAATAGAAAAATTCAAAATAATCATAAAAAATATTTCTTGGTATTTAATATTTTTTCGTTCCGACTTGATATAGAGTTTCCTTTCCATACAATAGGGTTTCTGCAAAATAAAGATTCTGTCACTTCGAACCCGTTTTTTGGGTGAGAAAATCTTTTGATTATTACATATATTAAGAGATTTCTCCCTACGGTCGAAATGACAAATTAATTAAATATTTAATTTTGCAGAAGCCTTAATAGAGTCAAAGCAATAGAGTTACATTATCTTGAAATTGAGTTAAAATACAATTTTAGTTCCCTGGAAAAATATGCCATAATTATAATATAATTTATAACCGGTAGAACGTTTCATCGCTCCTCACAACGGCATATTAGCGTTGTAAAGGTATTTAAAAATGCTATACTAGGGTTAGCTTTAGATAAAGGCT
>CAJXGP010000289.1 GCA_913053915.1 uncultured Ignavibacteriales bacterium
ACTAAATACTAAAGCACTGACAGATTCATTTAATTTTCTTTCAGTTAATTCTTTAAATGCTTTTGCACCATCATCAGCTTTAGATCGTAGAATATTTAATTCTGTTGCACTGATCATAATCTTTTCAGATGCTTTAATTTCTTCTTCTCCGTCATTAACTTCTTCTTTTTTAACTTCTTTAACAATTGCTCGTATGGTATTTCCTTTTTTATATTTTTCAAACGGGATTTGCTCTTGTCTCGGTAGAAGCAATTCGTTTCTATTGTGATTCACCAGGATATCATTTCTTCTGATTTGATAGATATCTCCGACCACAATCTCACCCAATAGTTCTTTATATTCATTATAAATTATTTCTTTTTCAATCTCGCGTATTTTTTGATTTAAACTTTGTTTTGATAAAGTGATTAATCTTCTTCCGAAAGAAGCTAAAGAAATATCTTCAACGTATTCGTCGCCAACCTCAAGGTTTTCTTCGTTGCCGCGTTTATTAACTTCTTCTATACCGATTTGCAAATTAGGATCGGTTACTTCTTCTACAATCTCTCTTTCGAGAAATATTTCTATATTGCCTCTATCCATATTAACAACTACATCGTAATGTGCATCCTCGCTATATTTTTTCCGGACCAGCATACCGAAAATATCTTCTATTATACCTGCCAATATATCTTTATCGATTCCTTTCTCCCTAACCATCTGGGCAAAAGACTCAACAATGTCTATGTTCATTACTTGTTTCCTCCATTAAGAAAAACTTATTAATACTTTAGCTTTTTTTATGTTGTTAAAATTAATTTTTGTTTCTTTTTTATCATTTGTTAAAAAGACTAGACTTTCGCCTTCTATCTTCAATAGTTTGCCTATAATTGTTTTTACATTATTTTCCGAAAGATACGTAATTCCAAATTTCCTATTAATATTTTTGGGATATTGCTTTAAATATTTTAACGGTCTATCTATTCCCGGTGATGATACTTCCAGCCTGTAAGATGGCTCCAACACAATTAGTTTTTCTAGTTGTAATTCAATCTCTCTGCTCACCTTTGCACAATTTTCGGCAGTTACATCCTTCTCACCGTCTATGTACACTTCGATTACTCTATTCCTAGGTATCCCTCTTATAATAAGATCAATTAAATAAAAACCGTTTTTATCGGTTATATTATTTACTATCTTTCGAATATTTTCTTTTAATATATCCATACAAATAAAAATCGCCCTTATAAAGGGCGAATTAAAAAAAACAAATCTACTATTATTTTATCCAATAAGCAAGATATTAGAATATTCAGGCGCGATTGAGAAAGTTAACAATAACATCATCCGACGAATTAATTAAATCGTTGAGAGAACCTGTAAAATAAATAACGCCTTCGTGTATCATAGAAACTTTATCGGCAATATTTTTAACGCTGTACATATCGTGAGTAACTACGACGGAGGTTACTTTCAATTTGGTACTTAAATCTTTTATCAAATAATCAATTGAATCGGACATAATTGGGTCCAGACCGGTTGTAGGTTCATCGTATAAAATGTATTCCGGATTAGTAACTAGTGCTCTTGCTAAAGCAACTCGCTTTTTCATTCCTCCGGAAAGTTCGGCAGGCATCAGTTCTTGTACTCCGGGAAGTTCTACTAATTCGAGTTTTTCAGCTACAATCCGGTCAATCTCTGTTTTGGTTAAATGATTTTTAGATTCTGTAAGAGGTAACGATATATTTTCTTCTACCGTCATAGAATCGAACAATGCAGATCCTTGGAACAAAACTCCGAATTTTTTTCTCAAGTGAAAAAGCTCTTTTTCGTTTAATTTCTTAACAATTAGTCCTTCAACTTTTACATATCCTGAATCGGGAATTAAAAGACCAACGATGTGTTTAATAAGAACACTTTTACCGCAGCCGCTTCTCCCAATAATTACGGTTGTTTCTCCTTTTTCAATTTCAAGATTTATTCCCTGCAGTACCTTTTTATCACCAAATTTTTTATGCAGATCTTTTATTTCAATCATTTTTCAAAGAATTATTAATCATTTTAAGTAAAGATAATAAATAATACTTTTTCTACTAATAACCAATTCTTCAATGAAAATACTTTCTGTTTAATTTCCATAATTTGTGATATAGCTAATAATTACAATCCATTAAATACACTAAGTTAATCATCGTTAAGATTATAATTTTCTTTTTTATTCAAGGGATTTTGTGAAAAATATAGATACAATTAAAAATCTTTCCGGGATTTCAGAAGTTTCAAATAAAAAAAACGAAGTATTATTTACAGCGCTAAAATCCGGTAGCAAAACCAAGTCAAAAGGAATTAAAATTTTACATTCGTTAATCTACCTAATCAGCATAATAGCTTCAGCATTGGGAATAATACTAAACTATCTGAATGTTTGGGATTATGTTACCGTGTGGGCTATTTTTATATCTTCAGGTTTACTTATTATTATCTCAGAGCGAATCTTCGTATTATATTTTAAACCGTTAAATCAAAATTTGATTGAAAAAGAAAAAATAAACGAAAAAAGAAATTTTAAAAATGTTTCGTAGTTAAATTAGATAATTAATAGAGCTTCTGCAAAATAAACGTTCTGTCATTTCGAACCCGTTTTTTGGGTGAGAAATCTTCTGATTATTGCATATATTAAGAGATTTCTCCCTTTGGTCGAAATGACAAATCGTTCAAATGTCTTATTTTGCAGAAACTCTAATTATAATAAGTTTTTTTTTGTTAAAATAATGTATCTAACGGGGTTGGTCTAATTACCTGGAAAATGAAGGCTCTATTCTAAATGTTAGTTGATTTTAATGCTTTTTGTCCATCCTATCTTAGAAAAGAGCCAAAAAGTCGATATTATTCCTGCTTATCTTTTAGTGTTTTAATAACCTTTTGCTTTTTTAGGAAAATTCCGTATTTTTTTCAGTTCTATGTTACATTTCCGATTTCTTTTAATCTACTGATTTGTAAGAAAATAAATGATTTTGTAAATTTAAGTCAAGTATAAATTCACTAATAGTCATAACAAGTGGGGATTTATGAAAATAATTAAACCCAAAAAACTTGAAAGCGGTGATCTGATCGGGATAATATCACCTGCATCTTCAACTGAAGATCTCATTAAAATTGAAAAGGGGGTAAGGTATTTGGAAAGCTTGGGTTACAAAGTCGAAGTGGGAAAAAATGTAGGTAAATATCATGGTTACCTTGCCGGCGAAGATCATGAAAGATTAAATGACCTGAATTATATGTTCGGTAAAAAAGAAGTAAAAGCGATAATATGTGTCAGAGGAGGATATGGAACGCCGCGACTTCTTGATAAAATTGATTACGCTTTTATTCGAGCCAATCCTAAAATTTTTGTGGGTCACAGCGATATTACCGCTGTGCAAATGGCTTTTTTAGCAAAAGCAGGATTGGTTACTTTTGCAGGACCAATGTTGGCTGTTGACTTTGCAGATAATATAAGTGCTTTTACTGAAGAAATGTTTTGGGCTTTGGTTACTTCAAATAAGAAATATGGTAAGATTCAGTCTCCGGATGATGAAAAAATCTTTTCCATCACTAAAGGTATGGCAAAAGGCAAAATTACAGGCGGAAATTTGGCTCTTATCGAATCATTAATCGGTACGCCATATTTACCTTCTTTTAATAATAATATTTTGCTGCTTGAAGAAGTTGGGGAAGTACCTTATAGAATTGATCGTATGTTAAATCATTTAAGATTGGCAAAAGTATTTAGTAAATTGTGCGGAGTGATTCTGGGAGCATTTGTCGATTGTAATGAAAATGATCCTTCCAAACGCACTTTAACTCTTGGTGAGGTTATTGCGGATTATTTCAATAAATTAGAAACTCCCGTTGTTTATAACTTTAAACATGGTCATATAAGAGATAGTATTACTATACCGTTCGGGATATCAATTAAAGTAAATTCTTCCAGGAGTAATGTCGAAATATTAGAGAGTGCAGTTGTTTAAGAAAAATACCCATTTTATTTTTATTTATTTAGGTATTGAGTATTAGATTTACAGAACCTCTTTTGTAATTTTAGGTTTTTGTGTCAGTTTATGTAATTTACAAATGTGCTATTTG
>CAJXGP010000290.1 GCA_913053915.1 uncultured Ignavibacteriales bacterium
CAATTTGCTGTGGGGAGACATCGCTTAGCGTTGAACGAAGAACCACGGGACTAAAATAAAATGGCGTTTAAAATAAATGTATCACATAAGGGAAAGACATTCAAAGTTGAATCTGAGGATGAAAAATTAGTTGGATATTCGATTGGTGATAAGTTTGATGGAAAAGAAATCTCATCTGACCTTGAGGGATATGAAATTGAAATTACTGGAACATCAGACAAAGCTGGTTTTACTGGAATGGAAAATATTGACGGTCCTAATTTACATAAAGTTTTACTTAGTTATGGAAAGGGAATGCATAAAAAACCAAAAGGAGAAGGCAAGGTTAATAGAAAGCCAAAGGGATTGAGATTAAGAAAAACAGTTCGTGGGAAGGAGATTTCACTTGACACAATTCAAATTAATACAAAAGTTTTAAAGGAAGGCTCTAAGAAATTTGATGCTCTTTTTGAAACTCCAAAAGAAGAGACTCCGGTAGAAGAAAAGAAAGAGTGATTTTTGATTAATCCTCAAAACCCTTATAAACTCATTTTGCTTGTTTTTCAAAGGTAACATTATGATAGATAAATCCATAGGACTGCTTTTTGGTGAAGTTAATTTGATTTTAACACTGGCATTTTTCACGACCGTGATTGTTATTTATTCTATTTTTGTATTTTACAATCAAATTTAAGAAGAACTTTTACATGTTTTTAATCAAGTTTGTAGGATATTTTTCTGAAAAGACGGCTCATAAGGCTGCCTACATTTTTGATATGCTTACGGTAGGCTTTTCCAGCTTGAGAGGTCTTAAGAATTATTCATTGGTAATATTTCTGAGCACCGCGATAATGGTAACATATGCGTTAACTTCATACTTTGGTTTTTTTACATTAGGTATGGAAAACATAAAACATGTTACTTTTACAATGGGTTGGGTTTTAATGAGTATTAGCGCTATTGGAGTAGTTATTCCTACACCCGGCGGTACAGGTTCTTATCATGTGCTTACTAAGGCTGCGCTGGTTTTATTATTCGGGTTCGGAGATACTATTAGCCTCGCCTATGCTTTTTTAACTCACATAATTTCTTATATGATATTTATAATTGCCGGATTATTTTTCTTCTTTTTACTTAATAAACAGCACGATAATCTTATAAAAATTGTGGAAACGGAATTAGAGGAACTATGAAAAAAATTACACTTATAATTTTTCTAATAATCGGAATAACAAAAATATCATTTTCTCAATATGAAGTAAGGGCGGGAATGGGAATCGATTATACCAGTGCACCTTTGTTGAGAGATTATATCAATCAAAATTTCGCCCCGAGAAACAATCAGCTCGGCAATTTTTTTTCTGCGATCGAATTTTCAGAAGAGTTTGGGTATTTGATTAGCAAACATTATCAAATAAGTATAGAGCTGGGTTATTTAATGAATTCTTTTAATTATAGTTATAATATATCTACGTATGATTTTTCTTATAAGGTCATAAAACCTTCGATATTAAATTATTATGTTATTCAAGGCACAGGTTATAAATTCAAATTCGGTGGCGGAGCCGGTATAAGATTAGCGTATGTAGACCAAACATTGCCTACAACAACTAGAATTTATCATTATCATTCAACCGGATTTGGTTTTATTCTGAGAGCTGAAGGTAATACTTTACTGAGTGATAATTTATACGTTAGTTTAGGCGGGGATATTTTATATGATATAAACGGTGAGCCGAAAAACGGGAATAATTATATCATTAATAATGCTAACAATAAAAGGGTTAGTCTAAATTCATTTGCAGCCGTAATCAGGCTCGGATTACTTTATCTTTTTTAGGAGGTAACTTTGAACATAATAGATGCAATATTTTTAGGTATAATTCAAGGTTTAACTGAATTTCTACCTATCAGCAGTACAGGACATTTAACCTTAGCCGGTAAATTACTCCATCTTATTTCCAATAAATATCCTGAACATTGGACAGCTTTTATTGCCGTAATTCAATTAGGTACACTTGTTTCCGTTTTAATTTACTTTCGGAAAGATCTAATTGATATTGTATCTGATTTTGTTTCCGAAAATATTTTTAAACGAGTACAATTTTCTAAACAGACTCATAATTCAAAACTGGGATGGTTAATTATAGTCGGTTCTATCCCTGTGGGCATTATAGGTTTCTCATTAAAAAATGTTATTGAAGGAGCATTGACCAAGAATTTATGGATTATTTCCGGAAGCTTGATAATCTTAGCTATTATATTAGGGATAGCGGAAAAAACAGCTAATTTCAAAAAGGAAATGAATGATATTACCGTAAAAGATGCTTTCCTTGTAGGCATTGCCCAATGCTTTGCACTTATTCCGGGATCTTCACGTTCCGGAACAACAATTACCGGCGGTCTTTTTTTAGGAATGAATAGAGAAACAGCCGCCAGATTCTCTTTTCTATTAAGTATACCTGCTGTATTTGCGAGCGGTTTACTTGAACTATATGAATCACTAAAGTTTTTAGATCCCTCAATGACTTTACTTATGATTATTTCAACTATCGTTTCCGGTATTTGCGGTTATTTTGCAATCGATTTTTTATTAAAATTTTTAAGGACTAATTCTACTTTTATATTCGTTTATTATCGAATCGGTTTAGGATTATTAATTATCTTTTTACTTTCATCACATGTAATTTTACCTTAGGAGTTAAGTATGAAAATATTATTTCTCTTCGCCTTGTTTTTCACAACCATATTGGGATGTAAAGCTACCGGCACTAATAATAAAAATGGGACTAATTTATTGATACAAAAAAAAGAAAATAATTTAATGAATGATTCAACGCAAGCGCCGGATTCAATAATTG
This sequence comes from uncultured Ignavibacteriales bacterium, assembly GCA_913053915.1. The sequence continues at coordinate 2,841 of CAJXGP010000290.1, forward strand.
TTGCAACTATTGAAACAAATATGGGGAACATTGAAATACAATTGTTTCCGAAAGAAGCCCCAAAGACCGTAGAAAATTTTATCGGTCTATCAAAAGAGGGATATTACAACGGAGTTATATTTCATAGAGTTATTGCCGGTTTTATGATACAAGGCGGTGATCCTACAGGAACCGGAAGAGGCGGTGAAAGTATTTGGGGAGGCAAATTTAATGATGAAATAAGCCCAAATTTAAAATTTGACTCCTCCGGAATTGTGGCTATGGCAAACGCTGGACCAAATACCAATGGTAGCCAATTTTTTATCACTGTGGCTCCAACTACTTGGCTCAATGGTCATTACTCCATTTTCGGAAAAGTCATTGGCGGAATGGATGTAGTATACGCTATAGATAAAGTAAAAACCAACAAACAAGATAGACCAATAAATAAAGTGATAATGGAAAAGGTGATAATTAAATCACATGCGAATTAAGAAGAATCTTTTTATAATGTAAATTTTCAAATTGTTCATCATTGTACTTCTCTGAATAACACGTTCGAATCAACTCCGATTGGATTGAGTTTGTATATTTGAAAATCAACTTTCACATAGGCGCTCAAATCGTGGTTTATTTAATAAACAATTTTAAATTAGTTCAACAAATGAAGCGCCGGTTGTTTCTTTCAAATCAATTGGTGATATAAATATTTGCAATCCTCTGATACCGGCACTTATATAAATTTTATCAAATAATTGTGCTGTTTCTTCGATAAATATCGGATAATGTTTTTTCATACCCAACGGTGAACATCCACCGCGGATGTATCCTGTTAAATGGAATAACTCTTTTACCTTTACCATTTCAATTTTCTTATTATTGCTTGCTACAGCAGCTTTATTAAAATTTAATTCATAAATTACAGGGATACAAAATACATTTATACCGGTTTTATCGCCGGTAGCCACTAACGTTTTAAAAACCAACTCATTATCCGCTCCTAATTTTTTAGCTACCGCTACTCCACTTAAATCTTTTTCATCAACTTTATATGAATGGATTGTATGCGGAATTTTCTTTGCTTCCAATATCCTAATTACATTTGTTTTTTGCACAGTATTATTAACCTGAATATTTCATAAGTTTCATTCGTTTATATTTTTCATTCATATTTGTGTTCATAATAAAAGTTCAACCTTGTTCAATAATTTTTGTCTCAGGTATATTATTCTCAACAATATTTTTGTTTTTTATGCCTGCCCGGTGTAATTTTTTTTTATTACAC
>CAJXGP010000291.1 GCA_913053915.1 uncultured Ignavibacteriales bacterium
TTACTCGCTGAATTATTATAATGTTCTTCTTTTTGGACTTTAGAGACTGACTCTAATTATTTTTCAACAGTTAATTTTTCCACCAAACTTAGAGCAAGTTTAACGGAAATAATTACTGAATTTCCACTAAAAAGGTATTTCTCTTGTGAAAAAGATTCATTCTATATTAATATCAACAATTCAAAAACTTGAAAATAACCTTTTTAGATGAGTCTCACTCATTAAAAATAAACTTTAATCTTGATTATTATTAATTCTTTCAAGAAGATGAAATAGTATCTTATCCATTGAAATTCTTATTTGTGCCATTGAATCACGTTCTCTAATGGTTACCGTTTGATCTTGTAAAGTTTGGGTATCGATAGTTATACAATAAGGAGTTCCCGCCTCATCTTGTCTTCTGTATCTTCTCCCGATTGCGCCTTTATTATCATAAAAGATTTTCAAATTCTTCCTAAGATCTTTTTCTATATTTTTAGCTATTTCCGGCATACCGTCTTTATTAACCAAAGGAAGGACGGCAGCTTTTATAGGAGCTAATTTCGGATGAAATTTTAATACGGATCTCATCTCATTATTTACTTGTTCCTCATAATACGCATCGATTAAAAAAGCCATAAAAGAACGACTGGCACCGGCAGATGTTTCAATTATGTAAGGAATAAATTTTTCATTTGAATCATCGTCAAAATATTTCATTGATTTACCGGAATACTCCTCATGACGACTTAAATCGAAATTAGTTCTGTTGTGTATTCCTTCGATTTCACCCCATCCGAAAGAAAATTTATATTCGATATCGGTTGCTTGTTTTGCATAGTGAGCTAATTTATTTTTCGGGTGATCATGATATCGTAATTTATCACTATTCATTCCTAACGAAATGAACCAGTTAAGGCGTTCTGTTTTCCAGTAATTAAACCATTTTTCATCGTCAACCGGTTTAATAAAGAACTGCATCTCCATCTGTTCAAATTCTCTTGTTCTGAATAGAAAATTCTTGGTATTAATTTCATTTCTGAATGCCTTACCGATTTGAGCAATACCGAACGGCAATTTTTGGCGTGCTGAACCTTGTACATTTAGGAAATTTACAAAAATGCCTTGTGCCGTTTCAGGTCTTAAGTAAACTACCGCTCCCGAATCTTCAACCGGACCGATAAAAGTTTTAAACATTAAATTAAACTTACGTGCCGATGTGAATGTGTTTTTACTACCACAATGAGGGCAATTGAGTTCTACCAATAAAAATGTTCCCAATTTTGGGTCTTCGATTAAGGACTCAAGAGGGTTTTCAAAATTTTTCAAAATATCGTTTGTTAAAGTGAATAATTCCTCATTGTCTTTAATTTTTTCTTTAAGGGATTCTATCGCTTTATTTTGTTTCATTTCGCTGATCAAATCAGAAAAAGTATCTAAACGGAAACGGGCTTTACATTGTTTACAGTCAATCATGGGATCGGTGAAATTTTCTACATGACCGGATGCTTCCCAAACGCGAGGATGCATTAAAATCGAAGCATCCAAACCCTCTATATTATCTTTATAAGTCATCGATTTCCACCATTCTTCTTTTATATTTTTTAGAAGCTCCACTCCAAGCGGGCCATAGTCCCAACAGCCATTTAAACCGCCGTAAATTTCACTCGATTGAAATACAAATCCTCTTCTTTTAGCTAAAGAAACAATCTTGTCCAAAACATCATTTTTAGTCTTCTTTTCGATGGTATAATCCTCCGGAATTTTATTTTTAAAACAATTCGTAAATATAGTAAAAATGAATTTCAAATTTGAATTGAAAAAATAACGACTAAATAACTATGTAATTTCAATCAATAAGATATGGGTTCATTCAAAAAAGATAGTTAAAATCACTGCAAGCTACAGGGAATTTACGGAAAGGGAATTTTAGTATGAACTTCGATATTCATATCTAAATTATGTTTGATTTTACAATTGAACCGGCATAATATGAATTAGAAATTTATCAAGGAACTAAAGAACAAATCTCCTCAAGAAAAGTTTATCTATATAAAATAGTTTTGATTTTTGTTAATATCCACAATTCGAAAACCTGAAAATAATTTTTTTAGATTTGCTTCAATGATAAAATAATTTTTGTTAATTCACCGGTTAAAATAATTTTTATTTTCTCGTGGTTACTATTATAGTCTTCTTTTTTAATTAAATTAAGAAGATTTATTGATTGTGAAACATAACTCAACTTCAGTAAATTATTTTTTATACCGTCAATTGCTTTGAGGTGTTTTTGAATGGTTTTTATATCGCCGCGCTGAACCGGACCTGAAAGTGCTCTCTTGATCCCGGTCTTTTTAATGTTTTGAAAGGTAGATTTTATAATCGGGTCTAATAAGTCTAATATATTTTGAACCTCAATCGCACTATTGTTTAACAGTAATTCCGATTGAAATAAATTTCCAACTAAGAAATTTGAAGCAAAAACTCCTGATAAATGGTATAACACTTTTTTATTCGAATCTATCTCAATTGGAATTAAATTAAGTTCAACAGCTAGTTTTTTCAGAAGTAATTTTACGGATTCATCGGATGATTCAATAGAAACATAGCAGCTTTTAATGCTTACGATCCGTTTTGACGGAAAGGTTTGCATAATATGAAACGAAGCTATTTGTGCCCCTTTGTTTTGAAGCTGCTTTAGAACCGAAATATTCAAGGAACCGGAAAGATGAACGAAAAGTGAATTTTTGAATTGAATAGATAGTTTCGACAGTTTTTCTGCCGTGGCTTCAATTTCACTGTCGGGGATGCTGAAGATGAAAAAGTTACAGTTAGTTGGAAAATTATCAAACGAATCTGAGAAATTCTTAATGTTTAATTTATCGGCAAGTTTTTCAGCCGAGCTTAATTTTTTACTAATGATAAACGATATTTTATAGCCGGCTTTTTTAAGAGCAGGAGCGAATGAATTTGCAATTTTACCGGCGCCGATTATTGCAATATTAGGATGAGAAAAAATCTTCATTCTCCATAAATTACTGCAGAAAGGTAGCCGACTACCTGCCTGGTATCACCGGAGGTATCGCTCGAATCACTACGGTGTAGAATATGAGATTTCGTTTTATTATTCAAATAAGCTGCTTTCATCATGGATACAATAGGTCCCCCTCCGCAAGCCTCACAAATTTTATTATTTAAATTTTCTAATAATTGTTCATAATCAAAATCCGATATATTCCTTTCAACTACTGAATCTAGTTTATCAGCCGTTTCTTTCGTATGATAATGTGATAAGTCGGAACTTGCAACTATAACAATATCATCATTAAAATTTTTAGCAATTTGTTCGGCAAGATCATCCACGTATTTTTCATCTTGATCTCCCATGACAATAGGAACAATGGAAAAATCTTTTAACACATATTGTAGAAAAGGAATTTGTACTTCAATTGCATGTTCTTCGATATGTCCTTTTTTACCTGTGAAAACGAATTTGCTATTTTCCGCTATACTTTTTCGTAATTCTTTATTAATAGGAACAACGCCAAGCGGAGTTTCAAAAGCATCGCCGTCGTAAATAGAAATACCTGCAAAATATTCACGATGGCTGGGCGAAATAATGATTACTGTTTTAAAGTTTTTATCTTTTAATACATTAAAAGCGTATGCAGCAGTTTTACCTGAATAAATATAACCTGCGTGCGGGGAAATGATTCCGGCAATTTTTTCAGGGATAAAAGATGGACGGGATACAGATAACAGCAAATCTAATTCTTTTCTCAATTGATCAGATTTATCCGGATAGAAAAGACCGGCAGCGGCAGGTTCTCTAATTTCATTCATAAGTTCGTTTTCTCCCCCCTACTTCAGAGATAATTACTGCAGTAAAAGAATATATATTGAGCACTCTTGCTTCCCATTCATAAGGCGGCAATCCGGTTTTAATACATAAAGCTTCCAAAAATTGAGCGACATTATAATGGTTTTCAGCGGCAACTTGAGGCAATAAAACCCCTTTGTATTCACCTTCCTCAAGAACTAAACCATGCACACCGGGGATAATCTCTTCGTAGTTGTTAATTTTAGTTAAAGGCGATAAAACGGATATTTCAATATT
>CAJXGP010000292.1 GCA_913053915.1 uncultured Ignavibacteriales bacterium
CTTGGTCATTCCAAATTTTGGTAAATGGAATTTTAGCATACTTAAGAACCATAGTTACAGCATCATCCCACGGTTGATAAAAGGGTGCTACATAGACGGCAATTTTAGGAGCTTTTTCAAGCCTGACAACAGACATATTTTCCTTAACGCTTTGAACAAGTGAATATATTTTTGCTGCTTGTTCAGTAGAAAGTTCACTGAAAGCAACTCCTTCAATCCTACAATCGGTAACTACAGAAGGACTATAATCTATCATAAAAGAACCGCCCCGATAATTAAGAAGCCAATCGGCTTTTATTCCTTTTTGCAATGCATGATATGTTATACCATAGGCTCTAAGATGATCGGTTTGTTTAAGGCCCATATAAATTAATATTTTCGATTGGGAATAAGCAAGGAATGGAAACAACAAAAGTAAAAACAATAACTTTTTCATAATACATCACCATAAGATATCTAAAAATGAAGGCGATCAAAACGGAACACCCCCGTGCAACAACAAATAAAATATTATGCCGACTTTCTGTCAGCTTCTAAATAAATAGGTTCTGCTCTCTTAAGTACAACATCTTTCGTAATAATACACTTTTCAATGTTTTTTCTATTAGGTAGTTCGTACATAATATCCAACATAAAATCTTCTACTATGGAACGAAGAGCTCTGGCTCCCGTTTTCCGTTTAATTGCTTTTTGAACAATTGCCTCAATCGCAAAGGGATCAAACTCAAGTTCTATGCCTTCAATCATGAACAATTTTTTATACTGTTTGACGATTGCATTTTTTGGTTCGGTAAGAATACTCTTCAACGCTTCTTCGGATAAAGGCTCTAATGGAGCAATTACAGGAAGGCGCCCTATTAGTTCAGGAATTAAACCGTACCTGAGTAAGTCCTCCGGTTGTATGTAATTTAACATATTCTCATCTTGGGTTTTAGCTTTTAATATATCCGATGCAAAGCCCATCTTATTTTTATTTATTCGTGACGCAATAATTTTGTCTATACCGTCAAATGCACCGCCAACAATGAAGAGAATATTTTTGGTATTTATATTTATTAAACTTTGTTCGGGATGCTTCCTCCCGCCTTTTGGAGGAACACCGGCAACTGTTCCCTCAAGAATTTTGAGTAATGCTTGTTGCACACCTTCACCGGAAACATCTCTTGTTATTGAAGTACTCTCGCTTTTCCTATCGATTTTGTCAATTTCATCTATATAAACTATTCCTCTTTGAGCTTTTTCAAGATTATAATCGGCAGCCTGTAAAAGATAAACAAGAACTGTTTCAACATCATCGCCGACATACCCTGCTTCGGTTATAGTGGTAGCATCCGCTATTGCAAACGGTACATCTAATACTTTTGCCAGAGTTTGTGCCAATAAGGTTTTGCCTACCCCTGTTGGTCCAATTAATAGAATATTACTTTTCTCAATTTCCACATCATCTAGTTCGAAAAAATGTTTCTTCGAATTAATTCTTTTATAATGATTATAAACCGCAACGGATAATACCTTTTTTGCATGTTCCTGACCTATTACGTATTCATCCAGCGTCTTTTTAATGGTTTTCGGCATATAACTTGTAAAACCTTTGGACTTAATGCTTGTATATGCCGCCAAATTATTTTTAAGAATATCTACACTGCTGCTGATGCAGATGTCGCAAATATAAACATCCGGACCGGCAATCATGTTTTCAACTTCATTCCCATCCCTGCCGCAAAACGAACATTTAATATTTTTTTGGTTTTGTCTTTTTCCCATACTTTTCTCTAACTTAAATTTTCCTGTAATTTATTTATTTGATCTCTTGCTTTATCAAGATATAATGAGTTTGGGAAATTAGCAAGTATTTCTTCATAAATTTCGATTGCTTTTTTATTATCGTTTAAACCGTATTGATAAATTTTCCCGGCTAAATATAAGGCTTTATCGGCATAGATATTCTTCTCGCCTTCGTTTGCTATTTTTTTTAGATAAACAATTGCACTATCAGTCTTATTTAGCGCCAGTTCCATTTCTGCATAACGCAACTCAGCTAAATTTTGCAGCATGAACGGTTGCTTATCCTTGATGACAACCTTATATTTTTCTTCCGCTAAGGCATATTTTTTTTGAGCCGTTAAAAGTTCACCTGAAGAAAAAATTGCTAGATTAGACGAATCATTTTTAGAAGTGTTCAATAGTAAAGATAATTCCAAAGCATTGTTTGCGGTATTATCTTTCAGATCATGTAAAATACCGTTCAAAATAATTTGAACTTTCTTAAAATTACCTTTATAAAAATTTATCATTGCTAACCGGTAATTTGCTTCATTTTTTATTTGACCGGAACTTCTCGGGTTACTTTTTATTTTTACGTATTCTACAGCAGCGCTATCCAATTTATTTTCTGATATATATATCTTTCCCAATTGTTCATACGCTTCAGGAGCAAATTTTGACAAAGGCGAATTTATGATGATACGGTTAAAATATTTTTTTGCTTCCCCGGCTTTATTTCCCTGATAAAATTTTATTTCTCCGATACGTAAGAGAGCTTCATTAGCTACCTCCGTATGCGGATACAATCTTGTAATCTTTAAATAAGCCGAAATAACCTCATTTATAGAATTTATATCGTTTAATTTCGTATTATAATACGGTTTCCATGTAGGGATTTTGATTGCACTCTCTTCCTTCAAAAGAGCCTCTAATGTTTTTGCATATCCAAGCTTTGCGCCTGACGTAAAAGGTGAATTCGGATATTTGTTCAATATTTCATCGAAGGTTTTAGCTGCAGTTTTATAAACTTTTTCGCTGTAAAGAAAGCGTGCAAATTTGTATAATTCAGCTCCCTGATTCTTTTGTATTTTATCTATATCTAGATAAAGATTAAAAGCTTTATTATATTTTTTCCCTTCAACATATAACCTCGCAAGAAGAAATTTAAAAGTTATATTATTCCCGGCATATTTTTTTACAACAGTAATTGTTTGTGAAAGGGCATCGGGTCTATCTATATATCTAAGAATCATTTCTTCAATATTACCAAGCGATTCCGAATTTCTTGATAAAATGAGACAATATTGTTCGGCGGCATTTTTAAATTGCATCGTAATTGAATATAAGTTACCGAGGTCATACGCAAAATAAACCGGATTCTTTGAGATTGCTTCACCCCTTCTAAGATATTCTATTGCTTTATCGAATGCGCGTCTTTCAATTGCATAATTTGCCATAACCCTGTAATTAACTTCTTTTTGAGGCAGCTTAGAGAGCGCATCGTCCCATGTTTGAAATGCTTTCTGATCGTTTCCTTTAAGATAGTAAGTTTTACCTAGCAAGCCGTAAAGATTTATATTCATGCCGGAAAGTTTAATTCGATCTTTAATCAGTTTTATTGATGCATCATAATCTTTTAATTGGACATATATATTATTTAGCGTTTGAAAATACCGGTAATTAGAGGGCTGCGTTTTATACAAATGCTCATAAATTGGTTTTGCCTTTTCATACCGGCCCGCTTGAATATAATCTCTCCCCAATAAAAATTGATTCATTAAACCTTTTGTTGTTTGAGAAAATGTTAGCGGTGTAAATAATATTATAACGGATAAAAATATTTTAATCATATTACCAAAATAATAATTAATGAAAAGTGTTCAAGGGAATAATTTTGGAATTAATATATACACCGCACATCGAAAATAGTTGTAGTTACAGCTTCTATACAATGTTATTATTAATTTCCGTGCTTTGATGCGTAGTACTAAATGCTCGCTCTGAAATCGGGCTTTAGTCCAAATAGAAAATAATAAAATACACAAATTATAATTGCCGGTTTAATAAGCAAAATCAAAGTCTCTTCCTCAAGCTGCTCCTCAGACTAATAGTAAAAATTACCTTTTGAATAACCTCATGGAACAAAAGAAACCAAATCTCCAATTAATTTTAAAATCACAAATAAATAAATGCGATACATAAGCACTTATTCACACCAAGACTTATCCCGGCAGTGAAATAAAATGACGGATTTATCCGTTATCAAAGTAAAATTTTAAGAATTACTTTGGAGTGTCATGTAAGAAAT
>CAJXGP010000293.1 GCA_913053915.1 uncultured Ignavibacteriales bacterium
TTCCTACTAACCGGGAAATTGAATGAAAAACAGTGGAATTATGACGAGAAATTGTGTGATTTTTATTATCTTAAAGGAATAATAAATAACTTTATAATAAAAATTTCACTTGACAATGTTTTAAATGATTCATATTATGTTAGTGCTAATAGTTTATTTGATTTTTCATTCAACAAAAATTACAAGAATTCGGTTGTTGGTGAGAGCGGACGAATTAAAAGAGATATTCTGAGACAATTTGATATTCATCAAGATGTATTTTGTTGTGAATTTAATTTAGATTTGTTGAAAAAAATAAAACCTAAGGAAAAAATTTATAAAGAACCTTTAAAGTTTCCTAAGGTTAATAGAGATTTTGCTTTTATTTTCGATAAACAAGTTTTGTTCGATGATGTTGTCGGTTTTATTTGGAAGTCCGGTTCACGTTTACTTCAAAATGTGAATTTGTTCGACGTGTTTGAAAGTGAATCATTGGGAATAAATAAAAAAAGCATGGCATTTTCGTTACAATATTATTCTGAAGAAAGAACATTAACCGAAGAAGAAGTTGAAAAAGATTTTAATAATTTAATCTCGTTGATAAGTAAAAGATTTAATGCTAAACTAAGAGGATGAAAACAGTTGGTTGAATCACCTATGTATGAAAGTTTGATGAATGATTTGAATAAAATAGAAACGAGAGTAACACACTTTACTCAACACTACAAAAATTTATTTGAGAAAAATTTAGATTTAGAAGAAAAAGTAGAGTCTTTAAAAAAAGAAAATCTGATACTTAATCAAAAAATATCGGATTTAATGCGAGAATTGACAAAGTTCCAGCAAGAAGGTGAGATAAATTTATTTGGTTCATTAAATTTGAAGGAGAAAGAAACGCTAAAAAATAAATTACAAGAATTAATATCAAGAATTGATTATCACTTAAGTTCTTAATTTTATTGTTTGTTTGATGGAATAGGTATAAATGAAAGAGAAGAAGAAGCTTAAAATTGAAATATTTGACAGAGAATATTCTTTGTTGGTAGAAAATGAACAGATAGCGAAAGAACTCGCTGAATATGTTGATAATGTAATGAAAGAAACAAAAACCGATCTACCTGATCAACCGGCTCAGACAATTGCAGTAATTGCATGTCTAAATATTGCATACGACATGTTTTTGGAGAAAAACAGGAATAAAGAATTTGTTATTCAGGCAGCGGATAAATTAAAAAAAATAAAGCTTCTTTTAAATGAACCGACCATGCCCGACCCATCATAAAAATTAAATTACCGCTCTGTCAGTCCATATAATAGGAAAACTAACTTTCAAAGGTAAGGGAGCTTGACTTACGGCGTCTATTACAGGCCTCGGTTTGATTGTTCAAAATTCCGGGTAACCGGAACGGAGGAAGCAAAAAGCGTACGAGCAGGTCCCCACACTGTCTTAATAGGGTTTTCCCTTATTAAACAGTGACTGACAGAAGCGGTGTATAATAATCCCTACATCGGAGGAAATATGGATCCTTTATTACTTATACCGATGGTAATTATCCTTATAGTATTATTTTTTTACTTTGGCTGGCTCTTTAATTCTAAAATTGGGAAAAATAGTTTAGCCTCTGCTGAGGAAAGAGCTAAACAAATAATTGAAATTGCACAGAAAGAAGCAAATAATACTAAAAGAGAGAAATTACTTGAAGTAAAAGACGAATGGTATAAAAAAAAGATTGAATTCGATAACGAAATTAATCAGAAAAGACAAAAATTACGTAACATCGAAAAGCAGCTAAATGGTCGTGAAGAAAATATTGAGAAAAAATTTGAAATTATTATTAAAAGGGAAAAAGAAAATAAAATACTGGGAAAAGAACTTTATGAGTTAAAAAAGAATGTTGAAAATAAACTCATGGAAGTTGAAAAATTAGAAAAAGAACAAAACGACAAATTAGAAAAGATTTCCGGATTAACTACTGACGATGCTAAAAAAATGCTTATTGAAAATATGGTTAATCAGGCAAAAGTTGATGCTGCACATCAATTAAAAGAACTTCATGATCAAGCAAAAATTGAAGCGAAGAAAGATGCACAAAAAATTATTGTGCAAGCTATTCAAAGAACTGCGGCGGATTATGCTATTGAAACGACGGTTTCTGTAGTCCAAATTCAAAATGATGATATGAAAGGACGAATAATCGGTAAAGAAGGGCGTAATATCCGTGCCTTTGAAGCAGCTACCGGTGTTGATGTAATAGTGGATGATACTCCTGAAGCGGTAATCCTTTCTTCATTTGATCAGTTTAGAAGAGAAATAGCACGCGTTTCTTTGGAAAGATTAATTGCCGATGGAAGAATACATCCTGCTAGAATTGAGGAAGTGGTTGAAAAAGTCCGTTTGGAGCTTGAAGAAGATCTGATTAAAGAGGGTGAAAATACCATTTTGCAACTTGGGCTTCATAATATGCACGCGGAATTAATCAAGCATATTGGACGAATGAAATATCGTTCAAGTTATGGCCAAAATTTGCTTTTACATAGTATTGAAGTTGCCTATCTTACCGGTATTATGGCTTCTGAAGTCGGACTGGACCCAACTATAGCCAAAAGAGCCGGTTTATTGCATGATATAGGAAAAACTGTTGATAAAAATCTTGAGGGACCACATGCCCTTCTAGGCTACGAATTAACTAAAAAATATAGAGAACATCCAATTGTAGTTAATGCCGTCGGCTCTCATCATGAAGATATTGAAATGGAGCATCCAATCGCACCTTTAGTTCAAGCGGCTGATGCTATTAGTGGTGCCAGACCTGGGGCTAGAAGAGAACCTTTAGAGGGTTATGTTAAACGTTTGGAAAACCTGGAAACATTGGCGAAATCTTTCGAAGGTGTTGCCAAAACGTATGCTATTCAAGCCGGTAGGGAAGTTAGAGTAGTTGTTGAGCATGATAAAGTTAACGACATCATAGCTGATAAATTGGCTCATGATATTGCATCTAAAATTGAAAGTGAGATGGAGTATCCGGGTCAAATTAAAGTTACGGTAATCCGTGAAATAAGAAAAATCAGTTATGCCCGGTAGTTATTCGTATGATAAACCCATTGTTAACCGGTCTCATTTTTGTTTATGGAAAAAATGAAAAAATTAAAAATTGGTGTAACCGGCGGAATTGGTTCAGGGAAGTCTGAGTTTTGCAAATTTTTAATAAAAAAAGGTTTCCCTGTAATTAACGTTGATAATTTGGCTAAAGAATTATTGGTTTCCGATGCAAATATAAAATCCGACATAATTAAACAGTTTGGTGAAGCCTCGTATAACGAATCGGGTAAAATAAATAAAAAGTATATATCCGGAAAAGTATTTTCTACTTCACAAAATGTTCAAAAAATCAATTCTATTGTACATCCCAAGGTTAAAGAGAAAGTTCAAAATATAATTTCTGATAAACTGATAGATAGTGATATTGTCATTGTGGAAGCCGCATTAATTTATGAAGCTTCTATGGATGAGATGTTTGATTATGTTGTCTTAATTACCGCAGATGAAAAAATCAGAATGGAAAGAATGATGAAATATTCCGGTTATTCCATAGATGAATTTACAAAAAGAAATGAGAATCAGATTAGTGATGAAGAAAAGATAAAGCGTGCAGATTTTATTTTTATAAATAATGGGACGCCGGACGAGCTAAACAAAAAAGCAAATTTATTTATAAATATCATTCATGGACTAATAGTATAAATGTATAAAGTGGCATTTCAAGGTGAAAGGGGGGCATTTAGTGAAATTGCAGCTAAAAAATATTTTGGTGAAAATATATCATTAGCACCTTCTTTTTCATTTGATGAAGTATTCACAAAAGTTAAAAACGGCAAAGTTGATTTCGGTGTTATTCCCATTGAGAACACTTTATTCGGCAGTATTTACGAATCTTATGACTATTTATTGAAATATTCGTTGATAATAGCCGGCGAGCTGAATCTTCAAATTAATCATCAATTAATCGCTGTAAAAAAATATCAATTATCTGAAATTAAAAAAGTTTACTCTCATCCGCAGGCTCTTGGACAATGTTCCGA
>CAJXGP010000294.1 GCA_913053915.1 uncultured Ignavibacteriales bacterium
ATAAGAAAGAAAGCCAGCGAGAATGATAAGGAGGGAAGCAGCCGAAAGACCTCCGAGGGTACTTCCGACAATTCGTACCATTGCCCATAACGAAAGAAGTAGCGTTCCTCCGATTGCGACCAGTCCGGCCATACGTTTTGCTTTCGTTAAGCTCTGAGGGTTCCCTTGAGCTGAAACAAAAAGAAATCCCGTCCATACAATGAAAACCGCGAGTGCCGGCGTTCCTACATAAATAACTCCTAAGATAAAACCCTTAAGAATATCGATGATGAACTTAAAAGCGAGCGGGTTCTGGAAACTTTGGGCGTACGTAACATCAAGGGCCAACACTAGAGCCACAAAAAGCATCGTGATGCGTAGTGCCATATATCTAGCGATTTATGAGTATTCGCATTTCTTGATTTGCGCGCGAAATGGTATCAGAAAGACGAAGTGCGCCCGACGTAACGTCACTTATCATTCGTCGAAAAATCTTAGTTGAGTCTTCTGCGTACGGATCGAGCCAACCTCGGCTCTGCAGAGCAGCGTTACGGAAGATGAATTCAAGAGGGTCGCTCGGAGTATTGCTCAAAAGATCACGTCGAGGAGACGGCGTTCCTCTTGTGTCAGCAAAACCATTTCGTTTCCCTCCAGCACTAAATGGTTGACAAGGAAATCCAGCAGTTAAAAAATCAAAATCTGGAATTTCATTTTCTTCAATAAGCAGCTTTGCTTTCTTATTTTTAGATTTAGCAGAATTATTTTCTTTTACCGAACCAAATAACTCATCAATTATTTCTCCGGTTTTGGCTTCATCATTTTCATTTAATGTATTTAAAATTCTTACCGCTCTTGCTTTTATCGCTCCCTTTGTGCCGGAACCCGTTAAAATATTTTTACCATTTGATTGAATATGTACCGAATCCGGGGCGGAAGGATCGTCCGTGTATGATCTTTGAATTAAAGAAGTTTTTAGTTTGAAATAAGCATCAATAATAAAGACATTATTCTTTGGTGGAAAACCTTTGTCGGTTTCATTTATTTCCAAAGGGGTAATGTCATTTGTTAATAACCAGGCTATTACATTGTCTATATCGGAAAAATCATATTCAAATATTTTATAATCGTCTATTAAAGTAATTTTTCCCAAACCGTTATTAGTTTTAGCACCTATTCTTATATCCTCACTAATTAAAGAATCTTTTATTGTAAGTAATACTTTTTTAATCATTTCTTTAGAATCATTATCAGTATAGGCTGCTTCAATATTTAGTTTAAACCGGGATCCTTTTTCAATTACTTGATAATCAAATTTGGCTTTTTTTTCAACAATACCTGTTTTATTATTAATTTTGATCCCATCTCTAACTACAATTTTTTTATCCGGACTGTCTAAAAACATATCCGAACAAAAGAAGGAACTTCCCTTAGAATTTTTTTCATTTGAGAAACCCCATAAATTCTCTAAGGCTTTTTTTTCTATTGGGGAAATATTACAATTATCATCCAAATGATGTCTTAAAACCCCACAAAAAGAAGTTGCCGGTATAAAAGGCTGTCCGTTTTCGTCAACGAGAACATCCATATCAGTGGAATTATCTTCTCCGCTGCCAATCAACAATGGAGACTTTAATTCTATTTTACCTCTTAAGATTATTCTACCTTGTATCATATTATTTCTCCCTTTTTATTGCTTTTCTAATTGAGGGGAATAATGTCAGGTAATAGGTTTTGTATAATTCGTTTTTAAAATTTTCATCATTATTTAAATTAATACCTAAATCCTCTGACAATTTTTTCAATTGTTCATTATTAAATATATTATCATCTATTTTAAAATTATTAAGATGTTCTAAGAATTTTTCATTTCCAAATTTGAAATTATTCAGTTTTTGTTTAGCGGTGTCTCTCAATAGATTAAGCTTTCCTTGAAATTCTTCTTTAGTATTACTTGAATTAATAAAAGACTCTAGTCTTCCTATTTGGGAAGGAGTTATATTAGAGGAAGTTATACCATCTTTATTAATATTTACTTTATCTAATGCCTGAGTTGCAACTTTCATTTTAAGATGATTTTTTAATATCACTGTTGCTCGCTTTTTAGTATCGTCAAGGATTACTTCTTCCGGTTTTTCAACTTCAATGGCTTCGCTTTTATCTTTTTTATTATATTTAGAAACATATTGTAAACCGAATACAATTCTCCCAAACCCTTCGTTTTTTCTTTCACCAATTCCTTGTGATTGTAACATCATTAATTCATTTTCATTTACATTATTTAACTCAATTATAAAGGAAGAGCCGGCAAGAAAACAAGTCTCGGATGGTTTGCGTAAATTCCAAACAGAAACGTAATTTTCAATTGTACCGGTTCTAAAAAAGCTCTTTTCAACTGATTGAAATCCGGAAATTTTTACTTTAAAATAATTTTTCAAATCATTAAAATCGCTTGTTGAGAACCCATATTCATTAGAAATTATAACGTCGGATAAAAACGTAAGCGATATTTTATTTTTTTTAGAATTAAAGCTATAATTGGTAATCTCGGATATGAAATCATTCTGCTTCTTTTCAATTTTAAATTTCACTCTACCATATTGAGTATTTCTTGACTTTCCAATGAATATTTCTGTGAGGTTTTCAAAATTATCAACAATAGTGTCAATAAATTTTTCTTCACCTATAATAAATCCTACAAAAGTTTGTCCGGGTGATATAGATTCATAGTTAAAAAACATGCCTTCTTTGGTGGTCCTTGTAACAGGATTATATTCTTGATGTGGACTGAATGATTTTTTTATTTCTACTTTATTTATTAGATTCTGATTATTATCTTCTTTGGTAAAGTAGCCAAAACCCCCAATTGATTTAATCTGTTCTGATGTTTCAAATAATAAAATATCCTTTATCTCTTTTTCATCTTTTTTCATACGTTGGATAGAGAAAGGAATTGGAAAACTAACATTTTCAGAATCTTTATTAATTTCAACTTTGTAGGCATTAGTAAAAACTACTTGACCGCTTAAAAAACAATTAAAGAAATTAGCATCATCATTAGGCTTTATATTATTATTCTTTAATTTTGTATTGATGTAATTGGTTGCCAACGCTCCTAAAATGTTATTGCCGGAGATATAATCTTTTGTAGCAACCATATTTAAATCACCGGTTTTGTTCGTAATTAAAATAGGTGCCAGGTTTGTAATTCTATATTTAATGCTTTTCACTTTTTCACCTCCGCATCTTTAAGATGTTTAATTGTTTCCTCAATATTCACACCGCTTAAACAACATTTTATTTCACCCAAACCCCTGTTACGTTTTGTTCCGATCCTTCTTAAATTTGCACAGGATAGGGCTAATAATGTTTCACTTTCATGATTATCCGTATTGATTAAAATATCCCCGATGAACTTTAAACCTTTACGTATTGCTCTTATGGTTCTTAGTGAATGATCTACAGCTACGCCTTTATCATCTATCTCAGTTTGTCTTCTGATTGAAGTGAATGAATCAAGAATAGAATCTTTTGAGAATATTTCGGCGTAGTTATAATTTAGATATTTAAACCAATCAGTCATTTGGTAATAGGATTCGGGAAACAAATTATAAAATTGGAACCCGGATGCTTCGTTTTGTCCCGGCAAACCGAACAATTCTTTTATAGAATTTTCAATATCAGTGAAATAACTATTCCCTGAAAGTAAAAGTATATCTTTTACTTCACGTGCAGAATCTTTCAGGCACCCTTTGATTCTTTTAGCCGGAATAAATGGAATGCCCAGTTCATCAAAAACTATATCTGTATCAATTACAGCTCCGTAACCCTCGCCTGAGCCTGGAAGAGTATCTGACTTAAGTTCAATATTAATTTTTATTGTTTTCATAATTCACCTAAATTTATTAATTCATACTTAGGGTAAAACTCTACAAATTCAACCATATCGTAATAAGGAGTTTTCCGTGTATCTTCAACAGTGGTTTTGTTGCCGTCAAATAATTTTTCGTGATAATTTTTACCTGAAATTTTGGGAAATTCTATTCCTCTTGCTTTCATTTGCAATACAAAATACTTTG
>CAJXGP010000295.1 GCA_913053915.1 uncultured Ignavibacteriales bacterium
AAAATAACGTTTACTTTTGTTACAAATTATATATTTCCGATAAATTTAACAAACACAATTTACAAATAAAAACGGAGGTATATAATGTACAATGAAGTAATCATAAGAATGAAAAAGAATATACAATTATTTGTTTTTTCCCGAAGAACTCAAGAGACACATCTTTACCGAACATAAAAAATTACTGAATAATTGAAGTATTTTCTTTAGAAGTAACTTTATAACTACTAATTTTTGCTTTATAACGGCGTCGCCAATAATCGACAGCCCGGAACAGCAACAGCTTTTTTTATAAAAATGTTTTAAGAACAAATTACTTTAAAAAGAGTATATTAATTTCGTAATCACAACTTGATAATAATACAAATGGCTCAAGTGTAATATTGCGGTAATTACAACGTCATTGCGAGGGGTTTACGACGAAGCAATCCGACAACGCGTTTGCCAATGTGGAATGGTAGTAGCTGCAAAAGAATACTTCGATGTGTTCGTAATAACACTTTATTTTACCATATTAATAGAAATATGGCAGTTCGAGTTGCCAAATTTTGATAGATTTGTTAAGTTAAGTTTAACTTTTGGGAATTTGGTAAAATGAATAATTTATGGTTTAACCGGTTTTTTGAAGAATCAACGGGTACAATTTTAAAAAAGGGAAAAGTATTTGTTTTAGAGGGTCCACGGCGAGCAGGTAAGACAGTGCTCGTAAATAAAATGCTTCGATCTTTTAACGGAAAAATCTTTTCAGGAACAGGTGATGATATGTTGGTTAGAGAAATTTTATCATCTCAGAGGCTGCAGACTATTATTACTAATTTCAAAAGTTATGATTTAATCTTTATTGATGAAGCACAAAAAATTCCCTCTGTCGGAATGGGATTAAAATTGTTGATCGACCACATTCCAAATACCATTGTAATTGCAACCGGTTCCGCATCGTTTGATTTAGCCAACAAAATCGGCGAACCGCTCACCGGCAGACAAATAAAACGCAAACTCTACCCAATTTCGGTTCTGGAATTATTTAAGCAATTGGGCGGATTTGAAATTACTCAAATGTTAGAGAACTTATTAATATTCGGCAGTTATCCCGAAGTGCTGAAAGAAACCGACAAAAATAATAAAATTGAATATTTAGTGTCGATAAGGGACTCATATTTGCTAAAAGATATTTTGCAAATCGAAAATATCCGGTACTCTTCAAAACTGTTTGATATATTGAAACTGATTGCATTTCAAATCGGGAAGGAAGTTTCGTTAAACGAGTTGAGTAATAATTTGGATATATCAAAACAAAGCGTTGAGAGGTATCTCTACCTGCTCGAAAAAGCATTTATTATTAAAAAAGTCGGGGGATTTTCGCGTAATTTGAGGAAGGAAATTGTAAAAACAGCTAGGTATTATTTTCTTGATAACGGCGTAAGGAATGCAATTATTAATAACCTCAATAATTTAAGTTTAAGAAATGACCAAGGAATGCTTTGGGAGAACTTTTTGTTTACAGAAAGATTAAAGACAAAGGAATACAAACGAATTTTTTGCAATGATTACTTTTGGCGAACCTACGATAAAAAAGAAATTGATTTAATAGAAGAAGGCAACGGTGAATTGCGAGCTTTTGAATTCAAATACGGCAAAGTAAAAATAAAAGAACCGCGTTTATGGAAAGAGACTTACCCTAATTCTAAGTATAACGTTATCACAAAGGATAATTTTCTGGAATTTCTTACAATGTCGGAAATGTAGAATTGCAGTAGTTGTGGCAGATTGCCGACCGGGTTCGCAATCACTGCCGTTTTTAAATTGTGTTAACACATATTTAGAAATGTTGTGGATTAATTAATAAATAGTAAACAATTTTATTTTGAAAAACCATTATGACAATAAAAAAATCTTAAAACACAAAAGGCAAGATAAATATCCTGCCTCTCTCAAAACTTTCTCAAATTATGAATCCTATTAAATTTTTATTTAATCATAGTTAAAAGCATTTTTGATTTTTGTTTAGCTTTAAGTCCGTGCGGAACATTAGGCGGCATCACAATTATTTCACCGGCTTCAACATCGTAAGGATTTCCGCCAATCTTAATTTCCATTTCTCCGTCAACCATATAAACCACTGCTTCATAAGGGGAAGTGTGTTCGGTTAGTGATTCACCTTTATCGAAAGCAAAGAGGGTAATATTTCCATTTGGATTTTTAATTATCTGTTTGCTTACTATTGATCCGTCTTGATAATTAATTACATCTACTAATTTTTCCTTCGTGATTGTATCCGACATTTTATTTTTCCTTTATTTTATGCATTAATGTTTATGATGTTCATCTTCTGCTCTTACACAGATAAGAACATAATTAATATTACCTCTCTCAAGCGTTTTTTGAGATGCTTTGACAATCAGGTTATCTATTTAATTCCAATGAGCGAAAAGCCGTGTTGGAAAATATAAATACAATTATGGCTAAGCAAAACATCTATTTAAGCTTTAATGTGAGTGACATAATTGAATCCACTAAAAAAAGGTAATTATGGCAATATGAGGGTCCGTTTCTCTGCCATAATCAAAACATTTTTTCTATGAAGGCATCTTTCTTTAGTGGACTCATAATTACTTTCATTAATTATTATTTTTATTTTTTAATCTAAGTTTAATGTATTCTCCAATTAACAATGCAGTTGGGTAAGTAACCTCTTCTTCCGTTCTTGCATGTAATTTCAGTTTTTCTGCAAATACAGAATATTCCGGTTTATTTCCTTCTTTTGCTGCACTAACCAACTTATCAAGAGCTGCAACTATTGCTTTATGTTCTTCAAGCATTTTAGGAAGCTCTACTTTTAATTTGTCGGTCATTTTCAGTACTTCTTTCATATCGTCTTCAATATCACCTTCAACCAATTGATTTAAAATTCCCAGAGGCGGAATTGCGAATTCTTCTTCGCTTACAAAATGTGGATGAAGTGTTTGCGCAACAAATTTCGCTGCTTCACTTATTTTGCCTCCAACCTTCGTAGCTTCAGCAAGTTGTCGATGAAGTTCTTCGTGTTCGAGTTTTAATGATTCGGGGGTTTGAATTTTCATTTTATAATCTCCTAATTTAATATAGTTTTTATTTTGGTTGAATAATTGTAAGAATAAAGGCTGTATCTTCCAATGCTTCAACATCATGAGGTATTGCTTTATCTAATACAATTAATCCATTGGATTTTGCACTAACTTTGTCTTCTCCGGCAATAAAATTGATCTTCCCGGAGAGTACAAATAATGTTATTGGACCTTCAACTTTATGTTCATGTAATGTAACACCTTTGTGCAACGATATTAACACAACACGCAAGTTGGGATCTTTCTGAAGTGTAACCGCGTTACGATCTCCTTTCTTCCATGCCGGTTCTTTTTGTAATTCTTCTATTATTCGTTTAGGGTCTTTTTTATTCACCGCACTTTTTGTATTTCTAGCTGCCTCTAGTTCAGCCACTTTAGCCCTAATATTTTTTTCAAGCTCGTCTAATAGTTTATCATTTTCTACTTTGTGACTCGGTGCGCCACCAAGATAAATTAAATTAGGCGAACCCCCGGTTAAGCCCACATGAGCTTCCTTTGCTTCGCCGGGTCCGTTTACAACACAGCCAATGACGGCAACATCCATAGGTTCCCGAATATCTTCTAAGCGTTGTTCCAACGCATTAACCGTTGCAATGACATCAAAATTTTGACGAGAACAAGACGGGCAAGCAACTAAATTTATACCATTGCTACGAATATGTAAGCTTTTAAGGATATCAAAGCCGACCTTAATTTCTTCAACAGGATCAGCGGCCAATGAAACTCGTATCGTATCACCGATACCTTCGGCTAAGAGCATCCCCATTCCAATGGCTGACTTCACCGAACCCGCTCGCATGCCGCCAGCCTCCGTAATGCCTAGGTGTAAGGGTTGTTCGATCTGGGTGGCGAGTTGACGATAAGCCAGCACGGTCATGAAAACATCGGATGCCTTCAAACTTATTTTGTAGTTCTGAAAATCCAGCTTATCTAATATGTCGATATG
>CAJXGP010000296.1 GCA_913053915.1 uncultured Ignavibacteriales bacterium
AAAAAGACACCGCTGTTGTAAAAAAGACCTATTACCCTAATGGTACTATCAAAACACAAGCTACCTATCTTAATGGAAAATTGGAAAATGAATATTTGGAATTTTTTCCAGATGGAAAACTTTGGAAGAGATGGCATTTTGTTAATGGAAAAGAAGAGGGAAAATCCGACTGGTATTTCGAAAACGGTAAGTTAAGCATCGTTTGGAATTACTATAACGGTTATAAACAGGATACTTCTTTATGGTATTATGAAAATGGCAAAATCTGGGCTAAACAAAATTATTATCATGGAAAGCTTTCGGGCACTACTTATACGTATTATAAAACCGGCGAATTACAGGGAAAATGGAATTATGTAAATAATATGTTGGAAGGTGTATCGAAAACATTTTATAAAAGCGATCAAGTTGAGGTATCAAAAACTTTTATTAACGGTAAATTAAACGGTCCTACAATCGTTTACAATAGAAACGGGACTGTGGCATTAACGGCAACTTTTAAGAATAATAAAATTATCGGCGTTGTTAAAATTTTTGATAGTGCAGGGGATTTAAGAGTATTAGATACTTATGAAAACGGTGAATTAGTTCATCGAATAAAATATGATTACACCGGTAAACTTATAGATGAAGAAAAAACCGTAAGAAAATATTATGATAACGGTTCGCTAAAGGAAGAAATTCATTATAAAAACGGCTCAAAAGACGGTATTAGCCGGTATTATTACGATGATGGTTTTCTGAAATCAGAATGGAATTATGATAAAGATGTTCTCAACGGAAATTGCTACTCTTTTTATAAAGGAGGAATCGTTAAATCCGATATGTCTTATTTAAGAGGGGCTAAATTAGGTATTACTAAAACTTATTATGAAGACGGCAAGTTAAAATCAGAAGTAAATTACATTAATAATATTAAAAACGGGCTCGCATTAACTTATTATGAAGATGGTTCTCTAAAGACAGCAGTAAATTATAAAAACAATATGCTCAATGGTGATTATAAAACTTACTATGATGGTGGACTAGTATCATCTGAAGCGACTTATCAAAATGGTCAGATTGCCGGAAAAAAGAAATATTATTATAAATACGGCGAGTTAAAAAGAATTGAAAATTTTTGGAATGGTAAATTAGACGGTTGGATAAGAGATTATTTTGAAGACGGAAAACTCAAACGGGAAGAATTTTATGATAATGGGAAATTGGAAACAAGTAAGCTTTATAATGAGAAAGGTAATGTCATTTCAACTTATGGATATTAAAATTATACACTAAATGGATTAAATCTCTAAATAATATCTTTTTAGTTATCTGATATTTTTCAATTTAAAAATATTTTTTTTTGTATTTTAATTTAATGGTTTCAATTATTTGATTAATTTTTTCTAAGGTTTAAAATCATAATAGAAATTTATTATAAAAAAGGATTTGGACTTCATAACATGAAAAAATACAATCATCCGCGAAAATTTACTGTCGGTCTACTTCAATTATCATTTTCAAAAGATCCGGATGAAAACTTAAAAAAAGCGGTATCATGGATAGAGAAGGCAGCTAATAAAGGAGCTCATGTGATTTGTTTACCTGAGTTATTTCGTTCACAATATTTTTGCCAAACAGAGGATATACGTAATTTTGAACTGGCTGAAACTATTCCCGGACCTTCTACAAGAACAATAGGTAAAACTGCGAAAAAATTTGGTGTGATAGTTGTTGCATCTATTTTTGAAAAACGCACGATTGGCATTTATCATAACAGCACCGTTATAATTAATGAAGAAGGAAAAGTAAGCGGTCTTTATCGAAAGATGCATATTCCGGATGATCCTTTATATTATGAAAAATTTTACTTCACCCCGGGTGATTTAGGATTCAAATCATTTAATACGAAGTATGGACATATCGGAACTTTAATTTGCTGGGATCAATGGTACCCTGAAGCAGCAAGATTAACTGCATTAAGTGGGGCTAATATACTTTTTTATCCGACTGCAATCGGATGGCACCCTCACGAAAAACAAAAGCATGGGATGACTCAACTTGATTCTTGGCAAACTGTTCAGCGAGGGCATGCCATTGCAAACGGTATTTATGTAGCTGCAGTTAACCGTATCGGTCATGAAAAATATTCACCTAACTCACAAGGAATTCAATTTTGGGGATCTTCTTTTATTGCCGATCCTCAGGGTATCATTATCGCACAAGCTTCCGTCGATAACGAAGAAATCCTTCTTGCCGAAGTGGATATAAATAGAATTGAATCTGTGAGAAAAAATTGGCCTTTTCTTCGTGACAGAAGAATAGATGCATACAATGGTATCGATAAAAGATTTTTGGATTATGAATGAACGATATAAACTAGTGGAACGTTTCATAAATTCGGTTGACTACACATTCTTAATTGAGAACACGATTTATGGAGTGAAGTATTCCTTACCGGTGAGACAGGCAATCAATAACTCCTTATTAGTTATTAGATGTTTCGTCGCTCCTCGCAATGATACTTTAGCGTTGCGGAGGTATTTAGAGACGCTATACTAGTTGTAATGATGAGAAAAGGCTATGTAAAATATGTATGAGAATTTTTTAACCATTCTAAAGATATGAATCAAAAACCGTCTCAACTAAAATATAGAATTCCTGCCGAATGGGAACCACACAAAGCTACTTGGCTTGCTTTTCCGCATAACAAAAAAGATTGGATAGGCAAATTTATACCGATCCGGTGGGTGTATGCTGAAATAATAAAAAGAATTTCGGTAAGTGAAAAAACCCGGGTAATGGTGGAATCGGAAAATCATGAACGAAAAGCAAAAGTTATTCTTAAATCCAATGGCGTAAATTTGGATAATGTTGAGTTCTATCAATTAAAAACTGATCGTGGATGGTTGCGTGACTCCGGGCCATTCTTCGTAAGAAATAAAAAAAATATTGCTTGTGTCAATTTTAAGTTTAATGGTTGGAAAAAATATGCGAATTTTAAAGAAGATGAAAATATTCCTCGATTTATTGCATCTCAATTTAATTTAAGATTGTTTATTCCAAAACTAAATGACAAACAAGTAATTCTTGAAGGCGGTTCTATTGATGTCAATGGTAAAGGGTCTTTGATTACTACCGAAGAATGCTTGATAAATGATAAAGTGCAAGTAAGGAATCCCGGGTTTACAAAAAAAGACTACAAAAAAATATTCAAACATTATTTAGGGATAAAAAATGTATTATGGCTAGGTAAAGGGATAGCCGGCGATGATACTCATGGACATGTAGATGATCTGTGTCGATTCGTAAATGAAAAAACGGTGGTTTTAGCTCAAGAGAAAAATCCTTCCGACGCAAATTACAATGCATTAAATGAGAATAAAGAAAGAATTCAAAGCTTTACTTTAGAAAACGGCTCTAAGCTTGAAGTGATTTATTTACCTATGCCGGAACCATTGTTTTTTAAAGGTCAACGATTACCTGCCGGTTATGCCAATTTTTATATATCAAATTCAGTGGTATTAGTGCCCACTTTTAACGATCCGAATGACCGGGTTGCGCTTGGTATTTTAAGCGAAATATTTAATGATCGTTCTGTAATTGGTATTCACGCAGTTGATCTGGTGTGGGGACTAGGTACTATTCATTGTTTAACTCATGAACAACCTGCAATCAAATAAAATTGATTTATGAGTCTTCTTTAATAAAAGAAATTTTCCATATTAAAAGACTTTGATTTTTATCAATATTCACAATTTGAAGACTTGAAAAAAATCTTTTTTGGATACGCATCATTTACCTTTTATTTATCAGTGCATCGATACTCCATTTTCCCGAACCGTAAGATGCTATAAACAAAAATATGAACCAATAAAAAACGGCTTTTTCACCTCCGTTTACGATGGGCATTATTCCCAAGTAAGCATGTACCATGAAATATGCAAAAGCCATTTCACCCGAAGCTATAAAAGCAGCATATCTGGTTTTATAACCGATAGCGATTAAAATTCCACAAATGAATTCGATCGAGCCTGCTAAAATCATCAA
>CAJXGP010000297.1 GCA_913053915.1 uncultured Ignavibacteriales bacterium
CCATTAAACAATGATTGGTTATTATTCTATATAACCACGTTGACAATTTTGACTTGCCGTCGAATTGGTACAGAGATTTTATTAAACTGAAAAAAGTTTCCTGCATTGTATTTTCAGCCCTTTCCGGATCCCGGCAAATCTTAAAAGCAAAGTTGTACACAGTCTTTTCATATTTCCTCACGAGTTCCGCCATTGCTTTTTTATTTCCGTTTTTTGCAGCCTCGATTATTTCTTCTTCATTCATCCGATGCATTTTTTTTATGAAAGATTCGTTTAAACTTATAAAAATTTACAATTCTATTCATGTAAATATTTTGATATGATTATTAATTATACTCAAGGCTTTTCCATAACTATAAATATGGGATATAATTATCGTTGTACATCCTTTTTTCTATAAAGTAATAATTATTTTCTCCGTACTTTTTTAAGTTTTAAATCATCTACTGTAAAATTTAGCCTGCCGCTATAAATATTAAGGATATTCCAATAGTTTGATAACAGCTTAATTTTAGATTTTTAAATTGTTCTATTATTTCATTATATTTTCCATAATGAATTACGACTGAAATTAGAAACTCTTTGATGAATGAGAATAGTTTTTTGGAGTTAAAATACAAGTATTGATAATAGCAATATTCTTCAATATAAATAATTTTTTCTATAAATATGTTTAATTCCGTTTTCTATTTCGATAGAATTCATTATAATTAGAGTACATAAAAAAAGTAACTCAAATAAAATAAAAATATGTTACAAGATAAAGGCTTTGACGCTATAATTAAGAATAAGTTATTTTCCGGTATAAATTCAAATAACATTAAACTACACTTAAACAAAAAACATCTCTTAGATGTAAAAGAGGGTGAAATAATATTTCAATCCGGTGATAAATGCTTGTATCTTTATTTAATACTTGAAGGCTTAATTAAAATTAAAACTATCGGAGTTTCAGGTAACCATATCATAGTGCACAAGAATAAAAATGATTTCTTCGGAGAAAAAGAAATTTTAGAAACCACACCCATGATATCCTCCGCCGTTGCAGAAAGCGACTGCATACTTTATAAGATAACCGTTAACGAATTAAAAGCATTGATATCTAAAAACACTGAAATTAAAGTAAATCTTTTGCAAGGAAAAGAAAAAAGCGGTGTGATCGACAACGGAGATAATCTTAGCACGTTATCAACGGAAAAAACTTCTCCGCAGGAGAAAATATTAAAGATTAGAGACGGCGAATCTAAAAACTCCAAACTACAAGCGAAAAAAATAAATAAAGAAGAAACGAAGACCGACAAGCTTGAAGATAACTTAGAACTGAATAATTCCTCTGATAATTTAACGTTGAAAGATTCCATTGATGAAATACCCGACGATAAAGATAGTGTAACCGAAGTAGGGTTAAATGATGATTCCTTAAAAGATACGGAAACCGGAAATGAATCGATAGATACAAATAAGATACATGATGACAATATAAATTTAAAAAATACCGGCAATGAAGTTAATTGGGATTTTAATGAAACTTCGATCAATGATGAGATAAAAGAAACCATCTCGGAAGAAGAAAATAGAAAAAATAAGTCAACTCAAGAATCCGGATTAGAAAAAGAGAATATAGAACAACCCGTAAGTTCAAAAGAAAACATCGATGATAATTTCACCCGCTTGGAAGATGAATCTTTTATATCCACCGATTTTGATAATTCTTATACCGGATTGTCTAATAAAAATTTTCAATCATTGTTAAGCATTATAAATAATATTCACTCAATTAATAATATCGAAGAGATTATCACAATTATCAACGATGACTTAAAACCATTACTAAAAGCTGAAAATGTAACATTATTTTTAACTAATACCGGCACTAATGAATTATGGACTAATATAAAAGTTGAAGAAAAATTAAAAACCATAAAGTTAAAATCAGAGGAGGGACTTACCGGTTACGCGGCGAAACACAATGAAATTTTGACAATAAATAATGTTAATGCAGATAATAGGTTTTTACCTGAAAAAGAAATCGTAAAAGATTATATAGTTGAAGATATTCTTTGTTATCCTATTACTAATCAAAAAAACAATGTAATTGGAGTTATTCAACTTATTAACAGTAAAGATGAAGAATTTAATCGATTAAATAAAAACATACTATCTATAATCGCACCTCACATTGTTTCTTCCATCCGGCATTTTGAAAAAATTAAAAAACTGACCTGGGAGGAAAAGTCAGTAGCTCTGAAAATATTATCTAATTTCTTAATTCAGGATATTACCACTCCTATTTTAACGATAAAACATTACTCAGATTATATTAAGAATAAAGATATTCCAATTGAAATAAAACAAGTTTTAGAAATGTTAATAGAACAAACAAATTGGGTATTTGATCTGCTTCAAACTACAAAAAATTATTCTACCGGAAACCTTACAATTCATACTAAAGTTGTTAACTTAACCGATAGCTTGGATAAGATTCTCGGGCTTCTGGCTGAATTTGTAGAATCGAGAAATGTTAGCCTATTTAAAAAATATGATTTTAATGCTGATGTTAAAATGGATCGGAATGCTTTTACTCAAGCTTGTTATCAAATAGTTAAGAATTCATGCGATACTATGTCCAGTGGTGGTAATATTTATATTTTAACAAAAAAAGCTGCTGAAAATAATTTTATCAATATAGAAATCAGCGATTCCGGCTCAGGCATTAACGATGAGGTAAAAAATAAAATATTTGATCCGTTTTTCAATTATGATAAAAAGCAGACCGGAGGTTTAGGGTTATCAATTGCAAAAGAAATAATTACTGAGCACGGAGGTAATATTTCCGTAAGCGGTAAAGCTGAGGAAGGATTTACACTTTTAATTTCTCTTCCGGTAGCAGAACAAATATAGAAGATACCTTTACTTATTTTAGCTTTATTAATCTTTTAAAAGTCATGTCTTTTAATTTAATTACCATACTCGGTGCAACCGCTACGGGCAAAACAAAGTTAGCAGCTCGCTTGGCTTTAGAATTCAACGGTGAAATTATTTCAGCCGATTCCAGACAGGTCTATAAAGGAATGAATATCGGTACAGGAAAAGATTTAGATGACTATTGTATTGGACATGAAAAAGTACCCTATCATTTAATCGATATAATTGAAACCGATGAAGAATTTAATCTTTTTCTATTTAAAGATTATTTTTCAAAAATATTCAATGATATTACAACAAGGGAGAAATTTCCCTTTATGGTGGGAGGCACCGGATTGTATCTAAAGGCGGTTCTGCAAAATTATGAATTAAAAAAAGTGAATTTTAATATTGATGAATACGGCAAATTAAAGATGCTCAGTTTAACGCAATTAAGAGAAATATTTTTAGCGATGAATATAAAGGCTCACAACACAACCGACTTCATCGATAAAGAAAGAATAATTAAAGCAATAATCGTTAATAAAGCCGAAGAAAAACAAGTCGAAAAATTAGAACAAATAAACTCACTTGTAATTGGAATAAAACTTGATCGAAATGAAATTAAAAAAAATATCACAATACGACTCAAAAACCGGTTGAACTCCGGGATGATTGATGAGGTGATAGGATTACTATCAAATGGAATATCCTTTGATAAATTAAATTATTTCGGACTAGAATACAGATACATAAGTTTGTATTTAAAAGGTAAATTAAGTTATAATGACATGTTTCAAAAATTAAACAGCGCAATACATAATTTTGCTAAACGGCAAATGACATGGTTTAGGAAAATGGAAAGAGAAGGAATCAAAATTAATTGGATTGACGGACCGGATTTCGAAACCGGCAGAAAAGTTATATCCCGGAATATTTTTAATACTTCCTTAAAAAACGTTCAATGATTTTTTAAATTATAATTTGGTTCCTCTTCATTATGAATTTGCTTCCTGTAACAGTAAAAAAATACTTGGACCGATATTCTTACCACAAATGGAAAATTGAAATTTCCGATAATGTGATAAAAGTAAAAATTGCCGTCGTTG
>CAJXGP010000298.1 GCA_913053915.1 uncultured Ignavibacteriales bacterium
TAATAACAGTTAATGATTATCTTGCTTTACGTGATAGTGAATGGATGGGGGAAATTTATAAGTTTCACGGCATGACGGTTGGAGTTATCCTCAATACAATGGAACCTCATGAACGAAAGAAAAGTTATGAATGTGATGTAACTTACGGTACAAATAACGAGTTCGGATTTGATTATTTGCGCGATAATATGGCTGTAGATGAAGAATTTCTTGTTCAGCGAGCGCATAATTACACTATTGTTGATGAGGTGGACTCTGTACTGATTGATGAAGCCAGAACACCGTTGATTATATCAGGACCTGTCGAGATTGAAGATCAACGATTTGATGAAATGAAACCTAAGGTCGAAAGATTATTTAGGCTTCAATCGAATCTTGTAGCAAAATTAGTACAAGAAGCGGAAGAACTACTAAATTCTAACTCCAAAGAGAGCGAAAAGCAAGCAGGTATTCAACTTTTAAGAGCCTATCGAGGTTTACCTAAGAATAAAAAATTAGCAAAGATTTTAAGCGAAGGTGCAAATAAAAAGCTCATGCAAAGTACTGAAATGGATTTTTTGCGTGAGAAAGCCAAAAACATGTTTATTATTGATGATGAGCTTTACTTTGTAATCGATGAAAAGAACAATACAATCGACATAACCGATAAAGGAAGTGAAGAACTTGCTAAAGGTTCCGGAATGGGAAAAGATTTCTTTATCCTCCCGGACCTTGGTACCGAAATCAGCAAATTTGAAAATGATCCTAATCTCAGCCCCGAAGAAAAAATTAAAAAGAAAGATAAACTTTATAACATGTATTCTGAAAGTAGTGATCGAATTCATACTATTAATCAATTGTTAAAAGCTTATACTTTATTTGAGAAAGACGATGAATATGTTATTACTGAAGATGGTAAAGTTGCCATAGTAGATGAATTTACCGGACGTGTTCTTCCGGGTAGAAGGTATTCCGACGGTCTTCATCAGGCAATTGAAGCAAAAGAAAATGTTAAAGTAGAAAAAGATACTCAAACTTTAGCAACTATTACCTTACAGAATTACTTCAGAATGTATAAAAAATTAGCTGGAATGACCGGTACTGCTGAAACTGAAGAGGCTGAATTTTATGAAATTTATAAATTGGAAGTGGTAGTTATTCCTACTAATAAACCTTTAATCAGGGAGAAGATGGATGATGCTGTTTATAAAACTAAAAGAGAAAAATATAAAGCGGTAATTGATCAGATACAAGAATTAAAAAAGCAAGGTAGACCGGTCCTAGTTGGTACTACTTCGGTTGATGTTTCGGAAACTATCAGTAGGATGTTAAAGAGAAAAGGAATACAGCATAATGTATTAAATGCTAAACAGCATCAACGTGAAGCAGAAATAATTGCTCACGCCGGTGAAGTTGGGGTTGTTACAATTGCTACTAATATGGCTGGACGTGGTACGGATATTAAATTGGGGACAGGTGTTAAAGAAAAAGGCGGCTTATTTATTTTAGGAACGGAACGTCATGAATCCCGCCGTATAGATCTTCAATTAAGAGGTCGTTCAGGGCGCCAGGGCGATCCCGGCTCTTCAAAATTTTTTCTTTCTCTTGAGGATGATTTAATGCGATTATTCGGAAGTGAAAGAATTGCTTCCGTAATGAAAAGAATGGGTATTCAAGACGGTGAAGTTATTCAACATCCGCTTATTACAAAATCTGTGGAAAAGGCTCAGAAAAAAGTTGAAGAAAATAATTTTTCAATAAGAAAAAGACTGCTTGAATATGATGATACAATAAATCAACAACGCGAAGTTATTTATATCCGCAGAAAAAGAGCTTTACAGGGCGATAGATTAAAAAGCGAAATTTTTGATCTGCTTGAAGAGTATATATCCGATGTGGTAGATAAATATTTTGATGAGATCCAAGCTGATAGAATAAAAGAGGAATTATTGCACAGTTTGTTAGTCGAGTTTCCGCTCGAACCTGAAGAGTTCGAAGCTCTTAGCAACGAAGGTATAAAACAACGAATACTGGAAGCAGCTAAAACGTTTTATAATAAAAAAGAAGAAATGCTCGGCCATGAGATGATGGCTAGGCTGGAACGTTATGCAATGCTCAGTGTGATTGACCGTAAATGGAAAGAACATCTTCGAGAAATGGATGATCTTAAAGAAGGAATTGGCTTAAGAGCTTATGGACAAAGAGACCCGGTGGTTGAATATAAAGTTGAAGCATTTAAGTTGTTTTCAAATATGCTTGAGCAGATTAGAGATGAAGTGGTATCCTTTAGTTTCAAATTCTTCCCGCAAGCCGCTGAGGAAGTTCAAACTAAAAGAAGACGACAACCGAGAGCGCGAATTAAAGAAACAAAGCAAAGCGCCGGTAATATCGGATTTTCCTTACCAACTAGAAATGTAGCCGATAATTCGGGAGATGAAAACCAAGAAACCGGTAAACCCCAGCCTGTTCGTGTAACTGCAAAAGTAGGCAGGAACGATCCATGTCCTTGCGGCAGCGGCAAAAAATATAAATATTGTCACGGTAGATAATTTAAAGGTTAATCATGAAGAAAATTGAAGCTGTTATCCGCCCTTTTAAATTGGAAGAAGTGAAAGAAGCCTTAATGGAAGAAGGAATCAGAGGATTAACTATCTCGGAAGTGAGAGGCTATGGCAGACAAAAAGGACATACCGAAACTTACAGAGGCTCTGAATACCGGATTGAATTTATTCCTAAAATTAAAATTGAAGTTGTTATCGATGATGATAAGATAGACCGGATTGTGGATGCTATTCTAAAAACTGCTAAAACCGGACAAGTGGGTGATGGAAAAATATTCATTTATGATATTCAGGAAATTATTAGAATCAGAACTGAAGAATCCGGCAGAAGCGCATTGTAAAATATTTTACCTTTTACTTTTTAGCAATCTTTTATAGCTTCCTTCTATGCAATATAAA
The DNA here is from genome assembly GCA_913053915.1 of uncultured Ignavibacteriales bacterium. Next base: position 2,940 of record CAJXGP010000298.1, read on the forward strand.
TTTATTTTTGGATGGCGAAAATATGTTTTGATTTCTTTTTCCGTCTTAATGCTCTCTGGTTGCAGTGTTTGGGGAAATTTCACTACTTATTTTAATCTCTACTACAATGCAAATGATTTATTTGAAAAGGCGGAAAAAGATATTCAAAATAAAAAACAAAGCCTTTTTTCCAACAAGATGAAATATATACCTGGCAATGCGCGCCAGTTATTGGTGAAAGTGATAGAGAAAGGCTCTAAAATCCTCCAATTTCATAAACATTCTTCTTATGTAGACGATGCACTTCTGATGCTGGGAAAGGCATTTTATTATCAAGAAAATTATCAAAAAAGCCTTATAAAATTTCATGAGCTGCTATCGACTCAGCCCAATACCAACCTCACCTTAGAAACTAATTTATGGATCGGTAAAGTTCAGATACAATTGAGGGAATTTGATAAAGGTCTATCCACTTTAGATGCCGTCAGAGCCGAAGCTGTTAAAAAAGGTGATAAAAAGATTTTCAGAGATGCATTTATTACTGAAATTAAGTATCACATTATTCAAAAAGATTACTCCGGTGCAATTAATTTAGCAAATGAGTTTTTGAAAGTATCCAACGACGATAGAATAAATGCAGAAGTTGAATATGAAGTGGGTAAATTGTATCAAGCTGAAGGTGATATCCCCAATGCAATTATTTCCTTTAGAAAAGTACAAGATTATTATCCTTCTTACGATATAAAAGTCAATTCGCTGGTTCAGTTAGGAAGTGAATTAAGAGATGCCGGCAGAAGCGATACGGCATTAGTTATTTTTAATAATATGAAAGATGAAGCTAAGTATTCGGATTATTACTATGAAATTGATTTGCAGCGGGGATTAACCGAACTTAAATTAAAACATTATGCCGATGCAATCCGCCTGTTAAAGATGGTTGATACTACTTATGCTTCTAAGCCAAGTTCGGGAATAGCCAGGTTTGAACTCGCTAAAATCTATGAATATCATTTCAAGAATTTCGATTCTGCGGCGTATTATTATTCGAGAACAGTTTCTTCAACTGCTCAGTATGATACTTTGGCTGAA
>CAJXGP010000299.1 GCA_913053915.1 uncultured Ignavibacteriales bacterium
AGAAAAAAACAGCGGCAACTACAAAGGATAACCTTATATAAAAATAGTAATCATGTGAAGATTCGGCAGGTAACATTACTCTGATTATAAGCAACACTACAAGCGCTCCTATGTATCCCATTGCAAAGCCGTATCCTGATACTCTACCAAAATTTTTCTTTGCGGTAAGATTTGGTAGAAATGCATCATAAAAAACAAGTCCCGACTCAAAGCCGATATTCGCGAATACAAATAGAGAAATGCCCAAGAGAACATCACCTTTTTGAACGAAAAACATGAATAATGTACTTATTACAGAAAGGGATGTGAACATTAAAAGAAATCTCTTGCGATTTCTAGAAACATCGGCAATAGCTCCTAATGGCGGACTTAAAGATGCAGAAATTATCATTGAGATACTGACCGCTAGCCCCCAAAGCCATTTTCTACCACCTGCAACATAATTAGAAAAATACTTTGAATATATGACTGTTACTATAATAACGGAGAATGCCGTATTTGCGAAGTCAAATAATGTCCAAAAGAAGATTTCTAATTTTGACTTCATCGGATTTTATTTTTTAGTAGGAGTTTTTGAAATACTTTCTTCTAATAGCCCCCTGCCTGATTTATTCAGCTCACCATTTTTTTTCAGATCAAAAAGAATTGCATCAAGAATTCCGTTAATAAATTTTCCGCTTCCTTTTGTACTGTATATTTTGGCAACCTCAATAGCCTCGTTTATAGAAACCTTAGGAGGAATATCAGAGAAATACAATAGCTCACAAATCCCCATCCTTAATAATATTTTATCAATCAGCGTAATTCTATTCATCTCCCAATTGTCCAATCGTTTCATTATTCTTTCATCAAGTTCCTTTTTATTAATAAGTACCCGATTAACTAAATTGCATGCAAATTCTTTATCTGCTTTATTGGTTATATCGGATAAGATGGTTTTCAGAAGGCTCGATAAAGGTTCACCATTTAATTCACAAGCGTATAATATTTGTAACGCTTTTTCTCTAACGGCTCTTCTTTTGTATATTTGCGCCATACTTATTTTTCACCGTATCTTAATTAATTATTTTTTATGATAACAAAAATATAAAACCATTTATTGATATCGAAATTGAGTTATTCTTGATTGTCATTGCAAAGAGCATAAGCAACTCTAAGATACTTCCTAACCTGGACAAGCCGGAACCAAAAAGGGATTTATATTGAAAAATTAACAGTACAAGTAAATTTTGAAGTATGAATGTATGTAAATGTATGACTGTTTGTCCGAAGGACACTGTGCATATGACTAATTTACTAAAATCAATTTTTAACATACAGTCATACGATCATTCTTATAAAATATTAAACCAATTACAAATCAATATTTTCTGCCAAAAATAACACGAATATTACTGATAAGATACTAATAAATAAAACAGGGTTTTTAAATAATAATTTTTCACCTATTTTAGAAAAAATTTAAACGGAATTATCTTTTTAAATATTATTATATTTTTCCCTTCTTCTTATTATATAGCAAAAAACCAAAATAAAATCAGTCCAATGCTCTCACGGAATTCGTAACTTATACGATGCAAGAAATTCAAATTCAAGTCTGACGGCAAAACAGTAGCTTTAATATTATAAAATTTACAAATTTCCTTTACTCTAACTAAATGATATTTATCTGAAATAATAACTATTCTTGTAGCTCTATATTTATCTAATAGATTATTTTTAATAAATTGAATTTGTTCATCAGTAGAAGTTGTTTTATTTTCTATCCAAATATCTGAAAGGTTTACATCTTTAGTTTTCAAATATCGATATGCGACTTCAGCCTCACTTAGTTCACCCGGAGCATTACTTCCTGTTAATTGAATCTTCTCCACATATCCTTTTTTATATAATTCATATGCTTTATCAATCCGCAATCTAAGATTTGGACTTGGAGTATTGTGCGACCAAACAGCAGCTCCAAGAACAACTGCCGTATATTGAATATTTTTATTCCCATTAAAGTGGAAACGATATGTACGTTTTAAAGTTACGTATAAAAACGTAAAACAAACAATTGCTATTATTAAGATCATCGAAATAAAAAAAGCTTTTACTAAAATATATCTTTTAACTTCAAATAACTTAAATAATAATGTAAAAATAAATACAAATTGAAAATACTGGTAAGCTGAGAATAAAGCTCCGATCAACACTTTCCGGAAGGGATGAACAAAAAGATAAGTATCCGGTAGAGGAAGTTTTATTTCTGTACTTAACACTGCCGAAAGTAAAAACAAAGTCATAACCGCAGTAAACAATATTAGAAAATTGGGAGTTACAGCTTTCTTCTTTAATATATTGGCAATGATCAGAATAATTAATAGTGAATAAAATATAAGATTAAATGAATTACCTGTATATTCTAAATTAAGGTTTTCGAAGTGTAAAGAATGAATACTATACTTAAAATAATAGAGAAGTAATAGATCAAATATACATACACTAACATCCAATACTAAAATCGGTACTTTATTTGCAAGCATTTGGTTTTTATAAAACATTGATAATCTTTAACTTAATATTTACCCCATAATATTACTTAGAGCTTATATATTTATTTATAATTTAAGCTTGAGCAAAGGGTTAACCATAAAAAGTTAGTTTTATAGAATGCATTATACCTATACTTAAATGAATATCCAAAACAAAAATTAGCCAAAAGCCTATTTGCCGACAAAATTAATAACTCAAAAAGAATTAAAAGAAAAAAGCGCCTCAAAAGAGGCGCTTTTATAAAGAGAACAAATTAGAAGTACATGAATGTCAATTTTGAAGTTTGAAAATGACAGGAATAGCAACTTGAACATTCACAGCTTTACCTCGTTGTCTACCGGGTATAAATTTAGTTTCTTCCACTGCTTTTAAGGCTGCCACATCACAACCTGCACCAATACCTTTGAGAACAACGGCTTTTGTAACAATTCCATATTTATTAACAAAAGCCTTAATATAAACTCGCCCTTCGACACCGGCTCTTTTAGCAATTTCAGGATATACTATTTTGCTTTGAATAGCGGCAATACCACCAATTGGTCTCGGCATCTGTTCAACAGCGACAAAATAAGTAGGCTCTACACTTTTAGTCTCTTTAGGCGGAGGTGGAGGAGCTGCAACATTTGCGTTTACATCTAATTCCGTCGATTGAATATTCACATCTTTTAATACATCCTCAGATGGAGCCGCAATCGGGATAATCGGCCTAGGAGGCGGAGGAGGTCTAGTTTCTTGAGTGGTTTGTTGTACGTTTTCAACTTTAAACAAATCCTGACCTGCCTGTGTGATTTGCTTCGTTGGAGCAAAATGCGGAAAAAATTTGAAAGCAACGATTAAAAGCGACAACGAGATAATCAGACTTATCTCAAAATATCTTCCATATTTTGCCCGCATATCGGTTTTTGGATTTTTCATAATTGCCATTTTATGTCCCTCTCATATTAAGAGTTTTTTTACTTAATTAAAATTAAAAAATGGATTTATCTTTGTCAAACCTATCTTTTATACTAATAAACTTATTTTAAGTTCCTAAAATAATAAAAAAATATTCATTATCTTTGAGATCGACTTACGAAGATCATTCAAGTGAAATACATCAAAACAATAATCCAAATATAATAAATATTTTAATTTTCTTTTGGATTATAATGGAATTTTTTCAAAAAAATAAAAACTATAAATACTCCTATAGCTGCTCCTGTAAAATCTGCCAGCCAATCATAAAAATCACACGTTCTACCCGGTATAAATAATTGATGCAACTCATCCAAAGCAGCATAAATTGATATTATCGATAAAGTTGCTATAGCAAAATATTTTTTAAAAAAAACAAAACCATTTTATCTTTTTTAAAAAACACTAGAGAAAAAAAAAGCGCCATAAGGCGCTTTTTTTTATGAGGGAAAGAGTTAGGACATCCCAGTCTTTTGCAAGCGATCTCTTAACTTAGAAATAGCTTGAATT
>CAJXGP010000300.1 GCA_913053915.1 uncultured Ignavibacteriales bacterium
GCCGTTCTAAAATATTTAAATAATAAGAAAGCATTAGGTATTCATTCGGAAATGTTTTCCGACGGAGTAATTGAACTTGTAGAAAATGGTGTGATTACGAATGAAATGAAATCTTTACATCCGGGGAAAATTATTGCCGGTTTTGTACTCGGGACTAGGAAACTATACGACTTTATTAACAACAATCCATTATTGGAATTCCATCCTCAAGAATATGTAAACGATCCATTTGTAATAGCCAAAAACAAAAAAATGGTAGCGATCAATTCTGCCATCGAAGTAGATATTACAGGGCAAGTTTGTTCAGATTCCATAGGTACAAAATTTTACAGTGGTTTTGGAGGTCAACTGGATTTTATCAGGGGAGCTGCACATTCAGAGGGAGGCAAACCTATCATTGCGCTTCCTTCAACAACGAAAGATTTTAAAATTTCTAGAATCGTACCCTTTTTAAAACCCGGTGCGGGGGTTATTACCGGAAGAGGAGATGTGCATTATGTTGTTACAGAATATGGAATAGCTCAGTTATTCGGTAAATCTATTCGTGAAAGGGTAAAAGAACTATCAAAAATCGCTCATCCTAATTTTAGAGATGATTTACTTAAATATGCTAAAGAAAATAAATATATCTAGTTATATATGGTTGCTGTTATTGGAGATATTCACGGTTGTTTTTTTACTCTTACTGAACTGGTAAAGCAGATTCGTAATAAATATTCTAATTTACTTATTTATAGTGTCGGCGATCTTGTTGATAGAGGCAACTTTAGCTTCGAAGTTTTGGAATTTGTAAAAATGGAGAATATTAATTTTACTCCCGGAAATCATGATTATATGTTCTATTTCTTTGTGAATGAACCGACTAACAATATGGGGAAAGCTTGGTTGTTTAACGGTTACGAGAATACTCTCAATTCATATAACAATCACTTTGATGTTATTTCGGAACATTTCAACTTAATTAAAAAAGCACCTTTATTTTATAATTTGGATGACTGTTTTATTTCCCATGCCGGAATCTCAAAATTTTTTAAGCGAAAACTCCCATCCAATTTTAGAGAAGATTTAAACTTATTAAACGATTTTGTATATAGGAGATTAGATAACGAACACAGTATACTATGGACTCGCGAGAAACTTCTTGATTTGGGGAAATTGCAGATAGTCGGGCATACTAGGAAAATTGATGTTTTGTTTGATAAGAAAAATAATGTTGTGTATATAGATACCTCATGTTATGGCGGTAACAAGTTGAGTGCTGTTATTGTTGAAAATAATAATGTGATTGATATTCTATCAGTTTCCACCAACGAAAAGGATATACAAAAACTCTCTTTTCCTCATTAGCTTTGTTTACAACTTCCTAAATTAGTTTGCTTAACTCACTTTATTATTGCAATTCAATGATAAAATCAACTATAAAAAATTTTGTATTTTTGTGAACAATAAAATAGGGATATTATAGTTTATGAATATATTGGAAATTTTGTTAATTTCATTATTATATACATTTTAAGAAGTGTAATAATATGATACTCTTACAAAAGCATTAAATTAAAGAAATATTTAATGGAACAATATCCTAATTTGCCGTTAAATGAGCATGTTTTATTTTTAAGAAAATTTTAATGGTTGAATTTTGTAAGGTTATATAAGATGTTAAAAACTAATATATTTGTTTTAACACAAATAATTCAGAATCTAAATATATGATACAAATAGCAAGAGGGATTATAATATTATTTTTTCTGTCATTTTTTCTTTCATGCAATGCCCCTCATGATAATCTTTTAGACCCGGTGAATACCAAGTATCCTTTTGTATCGATCGAAGGAACGGTGCAGACGTTTAGCGTTCCTTATGCCGGTATTGCAGGTGTAACAGTTTATTGGCAATCCGGTAACATTTTGGTTACTACCGATTCAAGCGGAAAATACTTAATTAATAGAATAAAACCTGTCAACGGTAAATTAATTTACAGTAAGGAAGGGTACAGAGCAGATACTGTAGAAATAATATGGCATAGAGCGAAGAAAATTAGTCGCAATGTAAATCTTAATAAAATTCCAAAGCTAGACAGCATATCTATTTATACGGTAGTAATAAATCAATATTATCCTTCTCAAACAGCAAATCTATTTATTAATGCTAAAATATCAGATTCCGATAATGATATATCAAATGTATTTATTGTAAATAACGGATTAAATTTAAATAGGGCGTTAAATTTCAATGTAACTTCAAAAATATATCAGATAGAACTTTCAACAGCCGATCTTCATATTATAGATATTGAAGAAACAATCGGTCTTAATTTTAATATAGTTGTTAAAGATATTTTTAGCAGGTTATTTAATGTAGGGAGTGAAAAAGTTACCCGTGTGATAAAAAAAGGAGTTATTATCCGAGGACCGGCTAATGATACAACTATCTCTCCTTTGCCGGATTTACAATGGCAGAGATATACTCCCGGATATCCTTTTTCATATATGATTGAAATTTATACTAATGATTTTGCCAATTCGCAATTGATTGAAAGCAAAGCAGGAATATCACCCGATTCAATTTCGTATCAAGTTCAAAATCCGTTGCCGGCAGGTGATTATTATTGGGTTATTTGGGTAATAGATAAATTTAAAAATAGGGTAAGATCTTTACCTGCTACCTTCAGGGTTAAATGATTTTAATTTTTAATTATGGTAGGATGTGATGGATTTATATGATATTGAAAATCTGAGTAAAATACGCTCAATAGATAAAGAACAGTTTAATACTCTTTACAAAATAAGTCGAGTTCTTAATTCCGCAGTTTATGAAGACTCATTAATCGAACAAACATTGGATTTGATTATTCAAGTACTGAGTGCAGAAAGAGGATTATTTGTACGCTACAACAAAGATGATAATAAGTTTTCAATTATTGCAGCTAGAAATGTAAATCAAGAAAATATTAAGGATTTATCGCAATTTTCTTCCGGAATAATTCAGAAAGTTATTCAAAAAAGGCAACCTTGTTTATATCACGACGTACAAAGCGATCCAAATATATCTCAATTTCAAAGTGTACAAATCCAAAATATCAAATCTGTATTAGGCGTTCCAATTTTTAGAGAAAGCGATGTATGGGGTGTTGTCTTGGTTGATAGCCGGCTAAATCGTAAAGAATTTACAAATGAAAATTTAGTTTTTCTTGATTTTTTCTCTAATCTCGTATCATTATCTTTAGATAAAATCAGTCGATTGGAAGAACTTCAAAATGAAAATATAATATTAAAAAATCAACTTTCATCGGTTTTAAAAATTCCCGATTTAATAGGTGAAAGTTCCGCAATGAAAAAATTATCTACTCTTATTTATAAAGTGGCTTCAACTGATGCAACTGTGTTATTATTGGGTGAGAGTGGAACCGGTAAGGAAATAATAGCGAAGGCAATTCATAATTTAAGTAAAAGAAATAATAAACCTTATTTGGCGCAATTTTGCGGTTCTATACCGGATACTTTGCTGGAAAGTGAATTGTTTGGTTATAAGAGGGGAGCTTTTACGGGGGCTAATACAGATAAAAAAGGATTATTTGAAGTTGCCGATACCGGTACTTTCTTTTTAGATGAAATCGCCGATATTTCGGTTGCACTTCAGGCGAAGTTACTTCGCGTTCTTCAAAATAAAGAAATAATCCGCCTTGGTGATACGAAAGTGATTAAGATAGATGTACGTGTGCTGGCTGCCACCAACAAAGCTTTAAAACAACTTGTGAATAAAAATGAATTCAGGGAAGACTTGTTTTATAGATTGAATGTATTCCCCTTAAAAATTCCGCCTCTAAGAGAACGGCATGGCGATATTCCTTTATTAACAAAATATTTTTTACGAAAATATGCAGACAAGGATGTTAAAATTGATTCCTTTGCATTAAAAATATTAGAAGATTATAAAAAAGATGATAGCAGGATGAATTTTGAAAATTTTTTCAATGGAAAAACAGATATTGAATACA
>CAJXGP010000301.1 GCA_913053915.1 uncultured Ignavibacteriales bacterium
TGGACTACTTGGTAGTCCGAAAACATTTTCATTTGCATAAAACTTAAAATTCCGACTTCCAATCTTCGTTATTTAAAAATTGCTTTTTTGACAACAACTTGAGCTTTTTGGATTAAACTAATTATATTAAACCTGTAATAAAAAAATATTTGTAAAGGTGCGTTTATGCAAACCGATTTTAATCCGATGAAAAATAATTTTTATTTATCCCATAAAAAATCTTTAACGATGATTTCCCTTTTTATAATTTCAATCATCTTTTTCTGTGCGAAATTTTCATATTCACAGAATAAAAATTTGACTTCCATTACTCAAATTTATCCGGGGATTCTTCATAAACGGATTATAAATAAGAAAGATACTTTAATTATAAATATATTACAGATAAAGTTAAATAGTAATCTATACAAGATAGAAAGTATAAAAGCCCATAATTTGTTAGATGCCAGAGAAACTACAAGCGATCTATCAAAATGGATATCAGATTCGTTAAATAAAGTTATCGCTGCAGTAAACGCCGATTTCTTTAAAATTAGAACCGGGGGTGAAGTAGTAAACAATATGATTTCGAACGGAAAGTTCGTAAAAGCAGTTCATAAAACAAATGGCATGATTTATCCTCAGTTTGCTTTAACCATAGATAACAAACCTTTAATTGAAAAGTTTAATTTTTATGGGAAAATTATTTTAGACGACAATAGAACATTCAGTATAGAAAGAATAAACTCAAAAACCGACAGCGCACGGATTACCTTATATAATTCATTTCAAGGATCCTATACTCCCAAAACCAACAACCGGTGGAAAACTCTTGGATTAACATTGTACCCGGTAAAAAGAATTGCGGATACATCATATTTTATTGTGAAAAACAAATTTCTTAATACGTCTAGAAATAAGATACCTAGAAAAGGTTTCATCCTTTCTACAAATAATAAGTTGGCTGATATTTTGGGAAAGTTGCTTCATATTAGAGATACGGTGAAAGTACTTTTAAACATGCTTCCAAATTTCGGAAGAATAGTTAACTCAACAGGCGGAATGCCCATCCTTGTGAGAAATGGAATTAATTTAGCACTCAATAACGATACCGTTGGAGGAACACATCCTTATTTCTCGGTTAAAAAACATCCCCGGACCGGGATGGGTTTTTCCAAAGACAGTAGCCTGATTTACTTCATTACAGTTGACGGAAGACAAGAATCCAGTTCAGGTGTATCATTATCCGAATTTGGGAAAATAATGATTTCACAGGGTATTTATCAGGGATTAAATTTGGATGGTGGAGGGTCGACAACCATGGTTATTAATGGCAAAGTTGTTAATCATCCTTCCGATAAAACCGGAGAAAGAGCTGTTGGAAACTGTCTGATAATAATAAAGATTTAACGCTTAGATTGAGTGTCTGCTTAGTAATGTAATAGATGACACTCATCGATCATTTATTCTCACTTTTTTACATTAAATAATTTTTTAAATTCCTCAACATCATTGATCTCTTCAATAAGTTTTTCCTCCTCACTTACGGTTTTCTCTTTTCTAAGTTCCTTTCTGAATTCTTCGCTTAAGATAGACTCACAATAGCAGACCCGGGCAAATTCGCGCAAGTTATTGTCTGATGTTACTACAATTATATTTCTACGATTTTTAGTCCTTTCGATCTCATCTTTTATTTCATCGTCAGCGCTTCTGCTGTTTGAATATATTATTTTAACTTTTGAAATTTTGATCGGTGAATTCTGGTAGCCGTCAAAATGGAGTGATACATTGAATTTTTTATCGATAAAAAATCTTTCTATCAAATATGCCAGTTTTTCTCTCGAAGCTTGCTTATTTTTTCCTTGTAATATTTGTAAAGAAGCGATTTTGCCGATGAGATTATTCCCATCAATAATATATTTTTTCATGGCATTTATTTCCCGTTAAAGAATTGTGCTCTTTTTGTAATCTTTAAATCTTGTAGTTGCGGAGCTTTAACGCGTATCTCCAAAAAATAACCGCTATAAATTCCAATCGGATTCCAGGTAAAATTCATTATCCATGCATGTAAGTCACGCGTAATTCGTATTTGAGGCGCTGCAAATTCTTTATGATCAAAGTCATAACTTCCCGTTACTGAAATTTTCCACTTTGGGGTTAAATTGAAATCAAGAGATCCGCTAAGATTCGAATATGTTACAACACTTAAAGGAGTAGGTTTACTCAAACTATAATTATAACTAAGTCTCGCACTCCAGGGAATTGAGAAATTAGCTTTTTTCTTATTATAAATTCCCTGATATATTCCTTTGTTCCCTTGATTAAAATAATTCTCTTTTTGAGCAGTATTTTGTTTTTCTTGTTTACTTAATGACCTTAGCTTCTCACCTGAAAGACCGGTTGATATTGAAAAGTTAAAATTTTGTAATCTTAAAAATCCTTTCCCCTCCGATATTAAAAACTTATTAATTCGACTCCGGGATACGGAATAATCATACGGCGTAAAACTCGATGAACCGGAAAAATTAAGATACTCTCCTATTTGTGTTCGATAACTTAAATTCAAATTTGAAAATCTTAAACTATCAGCAGCGAAATTATATCCTAAACTAAAATTCAAATTGAGCAGTTGGATCTTCTTTTGTTCAGAAGTTGTGTCTGTCGGATCAACTTTAGTTTTCATTTCAAAAATATTACCGACCGACAGAGAGATATTCTGTTGTTGGCCGGCAGGAGCTCCGCCAAAAATTTCCCTTTGAAATTTATCATATTTTACGACTTTCCCATTCAAATCCTTATAAGTGCCGTAATAACCCCATAACGGCTTTGAAAAATCCGGTTGATAATTATACGAAATACTAGGTATAACAGTATGCCTTATAGCGGCAATTCCAAAAGCATCAGGTCGAAACATACCATAAAATTTTGTGGAAGCACTAACTCCCAAACTAAAAGTACGCACCATATTTATTTCATGTTTATCCTTTATAATTAATGAATCCTTTCCTTTATAACTAGGAACAATTGATTCAACTATCTGTTTATTATACCATTTTTCTTGATAACGAATTGAAGGTGAAATATTGAAATAGCCAATTTTGGGAGAAGCATTAATATTTAAATTATGTAAAACACCACCGCGTATGCTAAGTTGTCCTCCTCTTTTTATCCTATTATTTTGAAATTGCCCCGTATAATTGTAACCGATTAATTCATACCATTTTCTTTTGCCGAAGCTGTTATTTCCTCTGAAAGGATAACTTTGCGATTTGGAAAAAGTAATATTTGGTAAAACTTCAGAGATGTCGCCGGATCGTAAATCCTGGTTCCGGCTGTAACTAATTGAAAAACTATTGCCCGATTCTGCCCATGATTTGAAAAAATTAACGTTCGATATAATATTACTGGTTAAAGCTTCATTTAGATTATAAGTATTATTGCGAATATAATTTTTACCGGAAACAAATTGGAGATTAGCATCAAACCTCATTGATGGTGTAAGACTTTGATGATGCCTCCAACTTATATTCCACTCTTTACTAATGGAATAATTTGGATCGGTTGGTTCCCCCATTTTCAATAATTTATAACCGGCGTCAAATTCTCCATTAAAATTGTACCTTTTAGCATACCTGAATCTACCGTTTAATCCCCATCTTCCACGTGTATAATAATCTGCCGTAAGTCTTAAATCCAAATAATTGCTGATAGCCCAGAAATAACCGAACCGGGAAAAATAGTAACCATAATTAGGATCATCACCAAATACAGGGGGAATTATCCCAGATCTTCTGCCGGATTGAAGTGGAAAAACAGCGAAAGGCACCGGGATTGGGAAAGGGACACCTCCAAAAAATAACCAAATCCATTTTGCAATTATTTCCTTTTTCTGAATCACTTTCATTTCATAGGAATAAAAATAATAGTGAGGCGGTTTTGCATTACATGTAGTGTAAGTACCATTTTTTTTAAAATATGTATTAATTTTATTGAAGATATGTTGTGCTGTATAGATA
>CAJXGP010000302.1 GCA_913053915.1 uncultured Ignavibacteriales bacterium
TTAAATGGTTCTGCTTTTGGGGATGGGATTGATTGGATTATACGGAATGAACTCTCTGTATTTGCTGAATCAACAGAATATTTTTTCCCATCGCTTGAAGCGAATTTAAGTTGTCGACAAATTGTCGACAAGTCAACCCCGCTTTTCTCTTTTTCCCTTTTTTTCAGCCTATACCAATAATCTCTCGGTTTACTGCTGTCTGTAAGTACTTCTATTATATCAACGACCGCAAAGTACCATTCGTCATTAAATATTTGCTTTCTTACTTTTTTGCCTTCAAAAACAACAATTTTTTGTATTGAATTTTCATTCATTTTGTTTTCCTTAAATTAAATTGTTTTTATATTTTTTTTCAAGATCCTTAATTATATTATCTAAATTATTCAATCTATCTAAAACTTTTTTTTCTCTATTATTTTTATTGCACAGTTCGTTGTTTTGATCAATCAATCTCATTATTTCATTTTTGTTTTTTCCATATAGTTTTTCAATTTCGTCATATAGAGAAAAACAATATCTCATGACTTCTACGAGTTTAACATCATTGGTTGCAATTAAATAATAGCGACCATTGTTTTTTTTGCTTTGATATTTAAGATAACAAAGTATTGTTTCCTGCAAGTGTCTTTCTTTTTTTACCCGTTTCAGTAAGCATTTCTACATGGGGACAATTTGTCCCTATGTACGTTCTTAGTTCGTTATCTCTTTTGCGTATTTTTTTCAAATAATCAGTAGCGTTGATAGAATCTGTTAATGCTCCAACAATATCAACAACTGAAAAATACCATTGATTTTCGTACCAAGATCTACGAATTTTCTTATTATCGAATAGAACAATTTTAGTATCTTTTTTCATAAATACCTTTTTGTTTTAATAACATTTATTTTCTCTCATTTTTTGACACGAAAGCACAAATGTTTTACAAATTCCCCTCAACAATTGAAATTTCTTCTTCCAACTGGTGAGATAAAATATCTTGAACATCTATCTCGGTTCCGCAATTTGGGCATTTTATTTTTGTTTGATTGTTCATTTTAGTTCCTTTAGTTATTTTTTATTTTATCAACATCTTCACCAACTTATCCATCTTTTCTATTTCCCTGTGTAAATGTTTTTCAATTTCCACGCGGTAACGTCCAAGTCGGGTTGCCGTTAATTCATGCTGCGGAGGACTTTCTTCAATAAATTTTGCTGCTTCTGTGTGAGCAATTAATTCGTACTCAGAAAAATTGATTAAATCCAATAACAGTAATAAACATTCTAAAAATAAACAATTTCAGGCTTTGATTAAAATAATAGTATACAAATTTATCTTTTATAGATCTTACCAATTTTAAACTTGACAATATTTTATATCTTTTTTAGATTTGCCATACATTTGTATGGTAGTAATTTTAACTATGTGATTTTCGTACCGAAGGTGAACTTATTTCGACTTCGTTGTAATAAATAAGTTTAAAGGAAATACGATGTCAAAAGGATTAACTGAAATTCAATATAGAATACTTGATTTTATTATTGAACAAAAATCGAGTAAAGCAATACCGCCGACCCTTGCCGAAATTGCTTTGCGTTTCGGTTATCGTAACCGTACAACGGTTCAACAACATTTACAGGCAATTGAAAAAAAAGGCTACATTAAACGTAGTCCTAAAATTTCGCGTGGAATTGAATTACTTGTAGAAGATAAGTTTTTTATTCCGCGTCCTATACTTGGTGAAGTTGCTGCCGGAAACCCGCTTACAATTTATCCTGATTCCATCGATACAATTGAGCTTCCGACAATTGTACATATACCGAAAGACTCTTTTTTGCTGAAAGTTAAAGGTGATAGTTTGAAAGATGCATATATATTTACGGATGATGTGATTATTGTGAATCCGGGTTTAGAAGTCCGTAACGGACATTTTGTTGTTGCTGTTTTGGATGATGCAGCGGTGATTAAAAGATTTTACAAAAAGAAGGATAGTATTGAACTTCATTCTGAAAATCCGGAGTATAAACCGATCATAATTAAAAAAGATTATTCGGGTTTTAAATTGGTTGGTGTTGTAATAGGAATATACAGAAATATGGAAAAAAGAGTTGGGTAGTTTAAAATGTCGTTATTCGAAAATATATTAGGAAAAATCCTATGAAATGGAAAATCAAACAAAATGAAAAGGGGGAATAATTATGACTAAGAAAAAAACTTGGGAAGAAAAATTATATGATAATAAGAATCTGCCCAAAGTTGAAAAGTTGACGGGCAAAATGGCTAAAAAATGGGGAGAAGGAACGATTGCAATTCCATCGCCGATAGAGGTAGATGAGATAATGCGCAAAGTTCCAAAGGTAAACTTATTACCATTAATGGAATACGTGAAAGAATTGCTAAAAAGCATGGTGCAACAATTGGCTGTCCAATAACGACAGGTATTTTTGCTTGGATAGCTGCAAATGCTGCAGAAGAAGAAAGATTACAAGGTAAAAAAAGAATTACTCCTTGGTGGCGGACAATTAAAAAGGGAGGAGTGCTAAATCCAAAATACCCCGGCGGGCTGCAAAAACAAATGAAATTGCTTGAAGCTGAAGGATATATAATCGTTCCGAAAGGGGGAAAAAATTTTAGGGTTTTAGATTATGAAAATTCGTTGGTTAAATTCAAAACTTTTTGAGCTAAAAGTTTTACCGTTTCACAGCGGAAAGATACTCCATCCTAAACAAGTCCTAAAAGCAATAG
The DNA here is from genome assembly GCA_913053915.1 of uncultured Ignavibacteriales bacterium. The sequence continues at coordinate 2,724 of CAJXGP010000302.1, forward strand.
AGGGATAAGAATTATTTTTTAACCGGCACACAGATAACATCAGTGTAAATCTGTTTGACCAAGATTATCTGTGTTCCATTTTTAGGAAAAGATACTCATGAAGGAATATACAGCATATTTAAAGTCCCCAATTGGGACAATAAAATTAACGGCAACCGACGATGCGATTACTTCAATACTTTTTGAATTCGATGCTTCAAGAAAGGAACGGGAAAAACCGAATGAGATTTTACTTGAATGCAAGAAACAGTTACATGAATATTTTTCCGGAAGAAGAAGAAAATTTGAACTTCCGTTAAAATTGACCGGTACCGAATTTCAAAAAAGTGTTTGGAAAGCTTTACAAAAGATCCCTTACGGAAAAACCGTAAGCTATTTGGATATTGCTAAAACAATCGAGAATCCGAAAGCAGTTCGTGCAGTTGGAATGGCAAATAGTAAAAATAAAATTCCCATCATAATTCCATGCCATAGGGTAATAGGTGAAAATGGAAAGCTTACCGGATATGCCGGCGGAATTTGGCGGAAGCAATGGCTGCTGGAACACGAAGATAAGTATTCGGGGAAAAAGAAACAGATGGATATGCTCGAATAACAATGATATAGACAATTACCAATTACAAACACCAAGGTGAAAAATGTACTATCAAAAAGAAATTGCATTAACAGCACGGTCGCGAGGGTTTCACATCATAACAGATGAAATTAAAAGGCAAATTCCTGAATTAAATAAAATAAAAACAGGCATTGTACATATTTTTATTAAACATACATCTGCTTCATTAACCATAAGTGAAAATATTTCACCTGAAGTAAAAACAGATTTGGAAAATTATTTTAATCGTATAGTTCCGGATAATAAAAATTATTTCGAACATACGCTTGAAGGTCCGGATGATATGTCGGCACACATTAAATCTTCAATACTTGGGCACTCATTAACAATTCCCGTTACAGATGGAAAATTTAATCTTGGAACGTGGCAGGGCATTTATCTTTGCGAACATCGGAATTACAGCGGATCGCGAAAAATTGTCGTTACGGTGATGGGGGAATAAACAACAATAAAAGTTTAGTGTAGAGTAACTATTTCAATTATACGACTAAAAGCTTACTATCGTATAAAATAGTTGAAAGTTATACGATTTTATCGTATAATATAGTATGAATTTATACGATAATATAAGGTGCAGTGATGTTTTCTTTAGCAAATGAAATATTTAGATTTAACCCTTGGTGGGAAGGTGAATACTCTGAACATTTTTA
>CAJXGP010000303.1 GCA_913053915.1 uncultured Ignavibacteriales bacterium
GTAAAACCGGGGCAAAATAATGATTTTGATATCTTTAGTAATGAATCTATAATGAGTCAAATTAATAAGATTACTAGCGGTGTTAAAATCGGGGCATTGGTAATTTCAATAATTGCTTTAATTGCCGCCGGTGTGGGCATTATGAATATTATGCTTGTCTCTGTTACCGAGAGAACTAGAGAGATCGGTATAAGAAAAGCTATTGGTGCCAGAAAGTCATCGATTTTGATACAATTTCTTTTCGAGGCAGTTATATTGAGTGTTACAGGTGGTATAATCGGCATAATATTAGGCGTTGGAATAGGTAATCTTGCAGGAAGTTATTTAAATGCGCAGATGGCTATTCCTGTGGATTGGGTTATTATCGGGTTCGTTCTGTGTATTCTTGTCGGAATAATTTTCGGTACTTATCCTGCTTACAAAGCAGCCAATCTTGATCCCATCGAAGCTTTGAGATATGAATAACTAACTTATCAAATTACTCTGTACATCGCGTATTTTGAGTAATGATTAAGAAACCTCAAGCCGATTATCTACAAAAGACCTTTAAAATTCTTCAATTTGATAGATGAATTCAATCTTAAAAGTTTATTTTCATAAAGCTTGTTATGAAGTAAATGATCGGGAATGAAAACCTTGAATTTGCCTGTTTTTTTTAGGTTATTAATTCCTGAGTTAATGAGAAGAATTCTCTTACATAACTTCATAGCAAACAGTCCACTCGTTGAAATGAAAGGGGGATGTGGTTGAAGGATTTCACATCTCGCTACCGGAACATTAAAATATTATTTAGTCGTTTACCAATTGTTTTTTTTTGTAATATCTGCATAAAGTATCTTTTATATCTTGTGAGTTCAGTTTTAAATATAGGCAATTAAATCTTGCGAAGAGCTAATCCATCTTTCATACACTAATTTAGAAAAGTAATTATTTGTTTTGGTATGTCATTAATTCAAACGGAATTCTAATATGTTTCTAATTATAGACTTGATAAAAGATGTATGTAAATTTAGATTTATTATTTATAAAATAATATCTTCATTTGAATTTAAGGCATAAAATTTTTGTAGTTTTAACGGTAACTTTTTTTGTTCAGATAAGTTTATTTGCTCAATTAAAATATTATACATCCATTGTTGCCGATACTATGCATATCAATTTTAATAATAATTATTCATTGATGCATGTAGGTATTATTCCACACACGGAAACAATTACATTAAGAGATTCCGTTTTGGACAAAGATGATTATAAAATAGATTATAAAACCTCAACATTTCAATTATCAAAAAATCTTGTATATTCTTTATTTGATACTCTAATCGTTCGTTATCTGGTGTTAAATCTAGGATTAAAGAAAGAATATCAAAAACATAGATTGGTATTCCGTTATAACAATTATATCGGGGATACGGTTAGAACCGTAATCAGTCAATCGACACCTTTTACGATCGAATCGATTTTCGGAAGCGGCATTCGGAAAAGCGGTACAATTGTGCGAGGCTTTACAGTTGGAACAACAAAAGACTTTTCACTAAACAGCGGTTTACGTTTACAATTATCGGGAAAACTTTCTAATCAACTTGAAATTGTTGCTGCATTGACCGATCAAAATACTCCTATTCAGCCTGAGGGAAATACTGCTAGACTTGATGAATTAGACAGAGTTTTCATTCAAGTTAAGCATCCTAACGTTACAGGAACCTTTGGTGATTATATGTTGCAGGAAAATTATGGCGAGTTTGGAAAGATTAGTCGTAAACTTCAAGGACTGTTGGGTGAATTTCATTATAAGGGTAATAAAGCATATTTTGCTGTTGCAAGTTCCAAAGGTAAATTTACCACTAATAATTTCAACGGATCCGACGGAGTGCAGGGACCTTATCAACTGACCGGTACCAATAATGAACCTAACATTATCGTAATCGCCGGGACTGAACATGTTTATATCGATGGAATTGAAATGAAAAGAGGTGAAAGATATGATTACATTATAGATTACTCTAATGCGCAGATTACTTTTACTCCCAATAAGTTAATAACTTCCGCTAGTAGAATATCTGTTGATTTTCAATATACCGGCAGAAAATATGAACGAAATTTCTTTGGTGCCGGGATCAAATCAAATTTCTTCAATAAAAAATTAGGTATTCAAATCCAGTACTTACGCGCAGGCGATAATCAAGATGCACCGATTGATATATCGTTAACCGCAGAAGATAAGAAAATTTTATCTCAAGCCGGGAATGACAGATTTAAAGCCGTTAGACCCGGTGTAACTTTAGCGAAACCGGATTCATTAGGTGTTGTCAGGGGACTTTATGAGAGAGTTGATACCTTGATTCACGGTACGTCTTTTTTTTATTATAAATATAATCCGGGTGGTATAAAAGCCATTTACAATGCAACATTTAGCTTTGTGGGATATAACATGGGCAATTATATCAGGGAAAGTCTTGGACGATTTAAATTTGTGGGTTTAAATAAAGGAAGTTATAATCCGGTAATTTTATTGCCTTTGCCGGAATTAAAGCAACTCGGTAATTTTGTGTTAGATGTTTCCCCGATTGATGGATTTGAGGTTAGAGTGGAATATGCGGCAAGCCTTTGGGATAAAAACAGGTTTTCCAACATTGATGATAACAAAGATTTTGGTTATGCCAGGGATATATTTGTCAAAATGAATCCTAAACAAATAAACATTGCAAATATCAGTTTGGGAAAGATCGGTTTTTCTTATAAAGATCGTTTTGTGCAGAGCAGGTTCACTTCCCTTGATAGATATAATGCGGTTGAATTTAACAGGGATTATAATATTGAAAGCTCTCTAAAGCCTCAAAACCAAACATTACGTGAGATAAATCTAAATTTAATACCTTCAAAAAAATTAAGTATTACCTCTTCTTACGGTTACTTAAAGGAAGGAAATAATTTTAATTCGAATCGCTTCAACAATACATTATACTTTTCCGATAATAACAATTATAAGCTAGAATATAATCTCGATTATGTATCCTCGGCTAATTTAAATGCAAATAGCTATTGGCTCAGACAAAAAGGACATCTGTTTTATAAATTTGGTAAATTTAAACCCGGATTGGGCTTTCTAACTGAAAACAAAAGGGATAAACAAATTAATACCGGTTCACTTTTATCATCAAGCTTAAAATATTATGAGGTAGACCCATTTATAGAATTGATAAATTTGAGTGGGGTAAATCTTAAGGCACAGTATTCTTTTAGAAATGATTATTTGCCTGTTTCCGGTATTATGAATAAAGAATCCTGGGCAGTTGCTCAAACTTATGAACTCAGATATAACGGACTTAGTGGAATTAATTCAACAATAAATGTTACATTCAGAAATAAAAAATATACCCGACAGTTTAAAAATAAAGGATACTTAAATAATCAAACAATTCTTGTACGATCTCAAAACCGCTTGAATTTGTGGAAACCTATTTCGGGAAGTATTTATTATGAAGTTTCTACTCAAAAAACGGCTAAATTACAAAGAATATTTATTCAAGTAAAAAAAGGAGCAGGCAATTATGTATATTTGGGTGATTTGAATCATAACGGGATTAAGGATGAAAACGAATTTGAACCGGCAATTTATGACGGTAATTATATCGAGGTTACAGTGCCTACAAATAAATTGTATCCTGTGATAGATTTAAAGATGAACACCAGGTGGAAGATAGAATACGGTCGAATGTTTGACCATAATACATTCATCGGTAAAATATTAAAACCTGTTTCCAGTGAAACTTATTGGAGGGTTGAAGAAGATAGTAGGGAAGAAGATTATAAAAAAATTTATTTGCTTGATTTTTCTGCGTTTCAAAATCCTGCTAAAACTATTAACGGGTTTAATTATATTCAACAAGATTTATTTTTATATAAAAATAACCCGGAATTTTCAATGAGGTTCAGATATTCGCAAAAAAAAAGTATGAATCAATA
>CAJXGP010000304.1 GCA_913053915.1 uncultured Ignavibacteriales bacterium
AATCAACATTAGATTGTTTTACATCGATGTTAATAGCGCCTACAGCTTGTATTTGAGTCTACTGCGAAAATAATATTATGTTTTTAGCATAAGAGGGTGGAATAGAATAACTTTAGGGGGTTGGATAGAACAATTTATCCCACTCCCTAACGTGCGTTAATTATTAAAAAATAGAACAATAATATGCATAAAAGGCTGATGCTTTCATTAGGTGTTCAACCGGAATTTTTTCGTTGGGAGCATGAGCTAAAGCTTCATTACCCGGGCCGAATCCAATAATCGGAATTTTATAAATACCGTTTATTACAACTCCGTTGGTCGAGAATGTCCATTTATCGATAGTCGGTTGCTGATTAAAAAGCTCTTTGTAAGCTTTAATACCGGATTCAATAACTTGATGATCTTCTTCAATTTTCCATGTAGGATAATATTTTTCCATTCCATATTCTTTTCCGGTAAATCCTTTTTCAGAATAATTTAAAATTTCAACTTTTGCATTCATATCTTTTACAATCTCTTTTACTTGTTCAACCGCTAACTTTTTATCTTCTCCCCAAGTTAATCTTCGATCGAGATGAATTTTACAATAATCCGATACTGCACATAAGGAAGGGCTTGAAGAAACAATCTCGGAGATTGTAACCGAACCTTTACCAAGGAAAGGATCGGTAATTAATCTATCATTCAATTTTTCAATTTCCAGAGCCGCACGCGATGCCATATAAATAGCATTTTTACCTCTTTCCGGGGCAGCACCATGAGCGGATATACCATAAAAAGAGACTTCAATTTCAATCCTTCCTCTATGACCACGGTATATATTTAAATTTGTCGGTTCAGTAATTATAACGGAATCAGGTTTTATTTTATCTTCTTCAATAATATACTTCCAACAAAGACCGTCGCTTGCCTCCTCCATTACAGAGCAGATAAAATAAATTGTCACATCATTGTCAATACCAATTTCTTTAAGAATTTTTCCGGCGGTAATGAATGCAGCAGGGCCGCCTTTTTGATCAGCCGATCCTAAACCGTGAACAAATCCATCTTTTATTTCACCTGAGAGAGGATCAGAATCCCAATTTTGTAGATTTCCAAAATCAACTGTATCAATGTGTCCGTCAATAGCGATTATTTTTTTCCCGTTTCCTATTCTTCCAATTAAATTTCCTAGTCCGTCAATTTTAACTTCATCAAATCCGGCTTCCTCCATCATTCTTTTAGCCTCATAAACCACATCTTTTTCTTGAGTGCTTAAAGATTTTTTTTGAATTAATTTTGAAAGATTTTGTGCGGTAAAAGTTTCATTTTTTTTTGCATTATTGTAAATTTTTTCAAATAGATTCATAATTTCCCTCATAATAGATTTGTGTTGGTTTATTCATAAGAAAATCAATGGGCAGTATTTACTCTTAAAAATTTATATGTTAAAACTTTGCTCCCATTGATGCAAAAATTCTTAAATATATAAAGTTATTTCGATAAAGATATGAAAAAAAAGACAATAATTATCTAATTTGAGTGATACTCAATAACAAAACCTTTTTCTTGTGATATACCCCAAAAATTGGACTAAAAAAACAACTGAATTTAAAATGGTAAATTACAAAACACTAATTTAAACAGATAAAAAGATCAACATAAATAGATCCATAATAAACTAATAAAAGAACATTTCAAGATAAATATCAATATTATATCTCGATGTTCTATGTAATGAATGCGGCAATTGTGAAACTTTTTTACCGGTATCACGTAAAACACCGTATAAAGATAAAGTTACTTTATTTTGAGATAAATCCGACTTTAATAATTCTAATAATAATGGTTCCTCCGTTGAAGGGATTAATAGGAATGAAAATCACATTAGATTTGGAATATGATTTAATTTAAAGTACGTTACTATTATTCATATTTATTGAGAGATGATTATCAATGAGAAATATATCTGTTTTTTCCCCCAATAAAAGACAAGGGAAGAGGTAAACAATGCTAATCCTTAAAAATGCCGACATCATAAATTTTTATCCCCCGTCTGTCTCTCATAATACAGATGTTATAATTGAAAATGGCACAATTCAAAATATTGGGATTAATATTGCGGATAACTACCACGCCGAGAAGGTAATTGAGTTAAGGGATAAATATATTTCACCCGGAATTGTTTGCGCGCATAATCATTTTTACTCTGTTTTGGCAAGAGGAATAACAGCCAACATTCAACCCTCACCTGATTTTATTAGTATCTTGAAAAACCTTTGGTGGAAATTAGACAAAACCTTAGACGAAGAAACATTGTACTATAGCGGATTGATCGGTGCTCTTGAATCAATTAAAGCCGGGACTACATCTGTTATAGATCATAACGCTTCGCCCTCTTTTATTAAAGGTTCATTAAAAACCCTTGAAAGAAGTTTTGAAAAAACCGGATTGCGCGGAATTCTTGCTTATGAGATCACAGATAGAAATGGTGAAGACGGAATGTTGTTGGGAATAGAAGAATCGTTTGATTTTATTAAATCACTCGGTACAAATAATCATTCACATTTAATTGAAGCTGCAATCGGTGGTCATGCCCCTTTTACTCTCAGTAATAAATCATTAGATCTAATTGCCGGCATCATCGAAAAGGTTTTCATATTCATGTTGCCGAAGATAATTATGATACTTCCTATTCGCATCTCTTTCATTCAAAAGACATAATTAAAAGGCTTGAAGATTATAATCTCTTAAACGATAAATCAATACTTGTACACGGAGTACATCTCAACAACAATGATCTGGAAATATTGAACGAGCATAATTCATTTTTAGTTCATAATCCAAGATCAAACATGAATAATGGTGTCGGTTATATGGGGAAACTTTCCAACGTAAAATATGTTGCATTGGGAACCGACGGTATTGGTTCTAATATGTTTGAAGAGGTGAAGCTTGCTTACTTCAAAAATAACGATGCGAAAATAAATCTTACTCCAACCGGTTTCTTAAAATTTTTACAAAACGGGAATACTATTCTGGAAAGATATTTTAATATGAGCTTCGGAAAAATTGATGAAGGATATACTGCCGATATTGTAATTTATGACTATAATCCACCAACGCCGCTATTGGGAAGTAACTTAGCAGGACATTTTATTTATGGTTTTTCTTCTAGAGATGTGGAAACAGTGATCGTAAATGGTAAAATAGTTTATGAAAACCGCGAGTTTCCGTTTGAAATAAATTCAATCTATAAGGAAGCTCAAAAAGCTGCAGAAAGATTGTGGCATAAAATGGATTCAATTTCCGAGTAAATATTCGGAATTATGAATTGATAGAAGGTAATGAACAATCTTATATTCATTATCCATTAACGTTGAGGATTCTACAAGATAAAACTATATCTACAGAAAAAGTTAAAAAGTTTGTATGAAACATTATGATTATACTCAGCATGTTAGAGGTGAATCCTTATTTGTAGATGATATCACTACACCTGAAGGGACACTTCATGCTTATGTTTTCTCCTCGCCAAGTGCGCATGGTAAAATAAAATCAATTGATACTTCCGAAGCATTAAAACAAGAGGATATTGTTACTATTTTTTCAGCTAAAGATATACCGGGGCAAAATCAAATCGGCGGAATTATTCAAGATGAAGTTTTATTTGCAGAAGATTATGTCGATTTTATTGGGCAACCAATTGCTGTTTTCATTGCGAAAAATCAAAAAGCCGCAAAAGCAGCAAGCAAATTAATAAAAGTTGATATCGAAAAACTGCCGGTAATTACTGATCCGAGAGAAGCATTTAAAAGAGGTAAATTAATAATTCCTCCGCGTGTATTTTCTTGTGGAAATTTGGAGAAAGCCTGGAAGGAATGCGATGTGATTGTTGAAGGAGAAGCGGAGTCCGGTGCTCAGGAACATATTTACTTAGAAACTCAGGGCTCGATTGCACTTCCTATGGAAGGAGGAGGAATTAAA
>CAJXGP010000305.1 GCA_913053915.1 uncultured Ignavibacteriales bacterium
GTTATCGAATTAAAACTCCTAAATGACAGTTATTTATTCTTGTATTATATGCAAGCTATTCTATTCTACTCCCTAAAGACAGCTTTTACTGGAATGATCTTTTTATGTGGAGCCTATTAATTAAATAAATGATTTTAATTGTAAAAATAATTTAGAAATGAAATTAAAATGAACATCACAAAAAGTATTAATCTGTTTAATGAAGCAAAAAAATATATACCTGGAGGTGTTAATTCACCGGTACGAGCATTTAAATCTGTCGGCGGCACACCTATTTTCATTGAGAGAGGCAAAGGTTCAAAAATTTATGACGTAGACGGCAATGAGTATATTGAATATATAGGGAGTTGGGGTCCGCATTTGTTCGGACACAATCCTTCATTTATTCAAAATGCTTTGCTGAAAACAATAGAAAACGGAACGAGTTTTGGAACTCCCACTGAACTTGAAGTCAAAATGGCTAAGTTAATTACTGAATTAGTTCCTTCGGTTGAGTTGGTTAGGATGGTAAACAGTGGAACTGAAGCTACAATGAGCGCGATTCGAATAGCAAGAGGTTATACGAAGAGGGATAAATTTATAAAATTTGAAGGATGCTATCACGGCCATGCCGATTACTTTCTTATTAAAGCAGGTTCGGGTGCTTTAACTTTGGGAATTCCTACTTCGCTAGGGGTAACAAGTGGAAATGCCGCCGATACATTATTAGCTGACTATAATGATATCGAATCTGTAAAAAAACTTATTAAAGCAAACAAAAACGAAATTGCCGCTATAATTATAGAACCAATCGCAGGCAATATGGGAGTTGTTAAAGCGACCAAAGATTTTTTAAATGAATTGCGCTTAATTTGTGATAAAGAAAATATTGTTCTGATCTTTGATGAAGTTATGACCGGTTTCCGGGTAGCAAAAGGAGGTGCTCAAGAATTATTTGATATAAAATCCGACTTAACAACGTTTGGAAAAATTATTGGCGGCGGGCTGCCGGTAGGCGCATTTGGCGGCAAAAAAGAAATTATGGAAAAAGTTGCCCCTATTGGACCGGTTTATCAGGCAGGTACCTTAAGCGGTAATCCTATTGCCATGTCTGCAGGTTATGCTGCGTTGAGTTATATTAAGGAACATCCTCAAATTTATGATGAGCTTGAAAAAAAATCCAAACTTCTAGAAAATGGTTTAAGGAATAATTTTAAAATGCTAAATAAAAATTATGCTATAAATAGAGTTGGTTCTATGATGACTCTATTCTTTGTCGAGGAAAATGTAATCGATTATAAATCGGCTGTAAAATCCGATACATCGAAATATGGCAGGTATTTTAATGAAATGTTAAAAAGGGGAATATATCTTGCACCTGCTCAATTTGAAGCTTCTTTTGTTTCAACGGCACACTCGTATGATGATATTGAAAAAACCATAAAAGATAATTATGAAGTTATGCGGGTTATATAATATCAGTTTGCTTAGAAGTTATTTACGATTAGTATTAAAAATCATCCCCCCAACATTTTTTACAAATGAGTGAGGGGATAAGACAACTAATAAAGTTCTCACATTTTAATTGAAAATAAATAAATTTTTAAGATTTCTTCAAACGTATTTCAATTTGTCTAATAGCTCTTTTTGCAGTTTCTATTAGTCGTGTGTTGGTTTCAATCAGCACTCTCTGTTTAAGCAGCGGGATTACACTTTCGTCGCCAACTTTACCCAAGTCCATATATGTAATCATTCTAGCCCAGATATAAGGATCGAGAGCGTATTTTTTCAGTAGAGATATAGTTTCTTTTTTATTAACATCGTTTGTTCCCAGTGAGAACAGAGCTCTCATTCTTAATCCATTCGGCTCGCCGTATCTTGAAAATTTAATCGCCATTTTATAACCTTTAACCGAATCAACTTTAATCAAAGCGCTTAAAGCGGTACTTTTAATTACTTGCTGGTAGGAATTTGTTTTTAATGCATTTTCGATTTCCGGAGTTGCATTAATTGAATCAATAGATGCTAATGAATAAATAGCCGCCGCTCGTACAAAGTAATTCTTTGTTCTGTAATATTTATCTTTTAAAATTCTTGAAACGTTTTTATTCTTAAATCTTGATAAAGAATTTATAGCGCTTACTTGTACCCTGTCATCTTTATCTTTCAAAGCGGATATCAAAGCTTCTCTAGCATCTTTTATTTTAAAATGACCGAGCGCTTTAGCACATTCACTTCTAACACCCCAGAACGGATCATTTATTACCGATGAGCTTAATGCAATAACCGGTTGAAGACCTTTCATTTTACTTAGTTCATCTGCCGCCCACTTTCTCCCCGCCGAATTAGGATCATTTTTCAATTGATAGACAAGTTCATCTAATGATTTTTTAAATTTTATTTCCTTTAGAAGATAATGCCCTTCATCAAAATTCACCATTAATGGCTTTTGAGAGACGTTGAATGTGAACGAATTTTTAAGAGAATCTACCCATATTTCTTTTTTTATTTTTTGAGCGGGAGTTACTATGAAGATTTTGACAGGCATCCTATAAACCGGGGTTAAGCTATCAACCTTTTGAGTTTGTTCCACATTTAAGGTCAATTGATGGTTATCGGAATTATATTTATAATTTACATCAAACTTTGGATGTCCTGCTTTATAAACCCATTCATTAAAGAACCAATATAGATTTCTGCCTGTAGCATCGGCAATAGCATTTTGAAAATTATGCGTGTCTACAGTTTGAAATTGGAATTTATGCACATAATATTTAATAGCCTTGAAGAATAATTGATTGCCTAAAACACCTCTCAGCATATTCAGAATAGAAGCTCCGCGCGGATAAATATATGTGCTGAAAACATCATCCGGTGTATTATATCTGAAATAATAAGTCGATTGCCGTCTTATATTATCGGCACGAATAGCACTTTGATGATACTGATGCATAAAATAGCTGAAATATTGGTTGCCGTAAGCATGTCCTTCATACAAAGCGTCAAAATATTCCGCGAACCCTTCATTCAGCCAAGAATTCATCCAACCTCTGCAAGTAAGTAAATCTCCGAACCATTGATGAGCAGTTTCATGAGCTATAAGGCTTGTGCTTGTTCGATTCGGTTCGGTATATTTATTGTGCAAAGTTTGATCGGTTAATGTAAGGGCGGATACATTTTCCATCCCACCTTCCGTAAAATCTGTGACTGTGGCAAGCGACAATTTCTGCCAGGGATATTGATATCCGGTAACCGTTGAGTAAAATTTTAATATATCCGGAAGTTGATGAAAATCTAACAGGGCATCTTTTGCATATTTCGGTTCAACATAATAATAGAGAGGAATATTACCATAGTGATCTTTTACTATTTTAAATTTGCCGGCAACAATTGAATTCAAATATACAACATGAGGTTTTGATTCAACCCAATGAAAGGTTTTTGTATCTGCCTTTTTATTTGTTTCCACATTCTTAAGAATACCATTTGAAACAACTACCCAATCACCGGGAACGGTCGCGGTAAGTTCGCTGGTAGAAAAATCATTCGGATAATCTTGGCAGGGATACCAATAATGTGCATCCTCCGATTCACTTTGGCTCCACAATTGCGGCGTGATGTTTGGATAAGCGCTATTAGGCAAAACGAAAAATATTCCTTTTTTCGGTATTGTTGAATAAAAAACCGAATATGTAAGTGTATCGTTAATATTGTAAGATTTGTTAAGATCGATAGTCAATATTTTATCATTATATTGATATTTCAAACTACCCTGTATATAAAAGTAATTATCAGGCCAAGTTAATCTTCTCCCGACTCGTATTGTTGCACCAGATTGACGAAGGTCGTAAACATATCTTTGGCGTGTATCAAACACTTCAAATCCAAGCGAAGTCGGCGTATCCATAAACCAAGGTTCGGTATAACCAAGCGTGAATGTTCTATAAAAATTACCCACACCGAACTGCCAATTAAAATTTAATAC
>CAJXGP010000306.1 GCA_913053915.1 uncultured Ignavibacteriales bacterium
TTCACCTACCCAAAGAGTTGGAAAGGATTTAACCAAAAAATTTAAACCGGTGACGCATAAAGTACCTATGTTAAGCCTTGCGAACACATATAATGAAGATGAGTTATTTGATTTCGATAGACGAGTAAAAGAGGGATTGTCTGAAAACGAAAAGGTTAAGTATGTGGTTGAACCGAAAATAGATGGTGCTTCAGTTAGCATAAATTATGTTAACGGATTGCTGAAAACGGCTGCTACCAGGGGTGATGGAACTGTTGGCGAAGATATAACGGTAAATGTAAAAACAATTAGGTCGGTGCCTCTTAAAATAAAAATACATAAATCAATAAAATATTCATTAAATGATTTCGAGGTTCGCGGCGAAATTTTTATGAATATTGAAGATTTTAAAAAACTTAATAAAGAAAGAGAAGTGAACGGAGAAAAATTATTTGCCAATCCCAGAAATTCTGCTGCAGGTACTTTAAAGATGCAAGACCCCAAGATAGTAGCAAAACGACCTTTAAATATATTTCTTTATTCTTTAATTAGTATGGAAGAAAAGTTTAATTCGCAATATGAAAACCTGCAGATTTTAAGAGAATTAGGTTTTAATGTAAATCCTGAATTCAAATTGTGTGAAAATATAGATAAAGCATTAGAAGCATGTCATTTGCTTGAAATGAAAAGAGATTCTTTAGAATATGAAATAGACGGCGCAGTTATAAAAGTTAATTCAATTAGACAGCAAGATATACTTGGTAATATTGCTAAATCCCCCAAATGGGCTGTAGCTTATAAATTTAAAGCAAAACAAGCATTTACCAAGCTGAATAAAATTACTTGGCAAGTAGGAAGACTAGGTACTCTTACACCGGTAGCGGAATTAAAACCGGTTTTTCTAGCCGGTTCAACAATCAGTAGAGCTACGCTTCATAATTTTGATGAAATAATCAGAAAAGATATCCGTGAAAGCGATACGGTAATAATTGAAAAAGGCGGCGATGTAATACCGAAGGTAGTTAAAGTGGTTGAAAGTGAAAGATCGAAGGAAAGTAAACCTGTTAAAGCTCCCAAATATTGTCCTGTTTGCAATACATTGCTGTTTAAACCGGAAGACGAAGTTGCCTATTATTGCGAAAATTCGGAATGCCCAGCACAAGTGAAAGGAAGACTCGAACATTTTGCATCCCGCAGCGCAATGGATATTGAAGGCTTGGGAGAAGCACTTATTGATCTCCTGGTTGATAAAGATTTTTTAAGTACTTATGCCGATATTTATGATCTCGGAATAAGAAGAGCTGAACTCATAGATATTGAAAGATTAGGCAGAAAAAGCGTTGATAATTTATTGAATGCAATTGAAGAAAGTAAAAATCAACCTTTTGCAAAAGTATTATTCGCTCTTGGAATAAGGTATGTGGGTGCCGGCGTTGCTAAAAAATTAGTCGACTATTTCCTTAATTTAACTAATATAATGAAAGCATCCGAAGAAGAAATTTCCAATGTCCGTGAAATAGGACCTAGTATAAGTAGAAGTGTAAAGATTTTTTTTTCGAACCCGTCAAATCTTCAAATTATCAAAAGACTACAAGAACACGGTTTAAAGTTTGAAACCGAACCGGAAACAATTAAAAAAACTTTTTTTGTAGGTAAAACTTTTGTGCTTACAGGTATACTCGCTAATTTCTCACGAGAGAAAGCAAGTGATCAAATTATAATGCTCGGTGGAAAAATAACTTCGAGTGTAAGCAAGAAGACTGATTTTGTAATTGCGGGTGAAAATCCGGGTTCTAAACTTGATAAAGCCAAAAAGTTAGGTGTTAAGATATTGGATGAAGATAAATTTTTAGAACTATTAAATAAAGAAAAATAAAGTTGAAAATTGGTTAAAGAACAAATTGCGTCTTATATTGTCAAAAGAAAATTAAAAAAAAAGCTTAATCCGGAAATATCCTTTAACAGGCTTTTTAGAAATGCAGTTAGTATATTAATAATAATGCCGGGAAATGAATCGGATTTCTATTCATCAAAAAAACTATTAAAGATTTTCGATGAATACAATAAAGATGTCATTCTACTTACACACGATTTTAGAGTAAGTTTGTTACCTATTCAATTTAAATCGCATGTTATTGACTACGGACTTAGTGACATTTCAAGATTGCAACTTCCTTCTCGTAGTTTAACGGAAAAATTGAAACAAGTAAAAGTAAACGTTGTAATTGATATGAATAGGGATGATAATATATTTTACAGTTATTCCGCCAACTTAGTTAATTCTCCTTTACGGATTGGCGTTAAGAAAAAAAATTCAGATCTTTATTATAACCTTCAATTTGTTGATTATATCGATAATTCGGAAATATTTTATGAAAATTTCTTACATTTCTTACAAATGTTTTAGGAAATAACAATGAACTTTGAAACTAAATGGATCGAGGGAGTAACTATATTTAAATTAAACGAGAAGAAACTAAATACTAATATATCAGGGCTTGTGAAGAGTGAGTTTACTTTGCTGTTAAAAGTTAAGGGGGTAAAGAAATTCATATTAGACCTAAGCTACGTCGAATCTTGCGATAGCTCGGGCTTAAGCGCAATATTAGTTGCAAATAAAATTTTACAATCATCAGGTGGAAGTATCAGGTTAGCGTCGCCTTCAGAAAAGGTATCTAACCTAATAAAAATTACTCATCTCGATCGTGTACTACCCGTTTGTAATAGTGTTGAAGAGGCATTTTCAGAGTTAAAAAACGAATAAACGCATAACCCCATTGCAAGGTAGCACAATCGATTATAATATGTAAAGTTTCACCACATTATGATCCTTTAACTAAAATAGATTTCAATGCGATTTTTTAGATTGGCACATACCTTTTTCGTCAACTTTCTAAAAAGTTAAAACTTTCCTTGAATTTCATCTATCAAATGTTTTATGTTAGGTAGTGTATAAAATAAAAAGAATTCTAAATAGCTAAAATTCTTTAGGAGAGGTAACTTCTTGGGAAACACAAATTCTTATAAAAATTCAAAAAGAGAGCCGCGAGTGGGTAAAACTTTATTCGATGATATTCGTCGCGGTGATTTTAAAAAAACGATAAAACGTGACTATCGTGAGATGAAAGAATACTTTATTGATGAAGCCAAAAAAGAGCAATTAAAGAAAATGAAAAAAATTAAACGGTTTTTTTACACATCTGTTTGGCTTCTAAAAAGCATGTTTTTTAAGTTAACTCCTGCCAGAAGAATCCTCCTCGTAATTAGTGTATTATTGTTATTCAGTTATACTAATACCGGTACGAATAATATTGATATCAAGATAATGCAGAACGGGACATTTGCTTATATAGTACTCCTTTTTATTTTAATGTTGGAGTTAAAGGATAAATTACTGGCTCACGGTGAATTGGAAGAGGGACACGCAGTACAGGTTTCTTTAATGCCTGAGCAAAAAACTTCTCTCCCCGGCTGGTCAATCTGGTTGTACACACAGCCGGCGAATGAAGTCGGAGGAGATATGGTAGATTATATTAAAATTGATGAAAACCGGTACGGCGTTGCTCTTTGTGATGTTGTTGGCAAAGGTTTAGGCGCGGCTTTATTAATGGCTAAATTGCAATCAACTCTTCGAGCTTTGGTATCTGATTTCCATTCTTTGGCTGAGTTAGGGAATAAAATAAATCAAATTTTTTATAGAGACAGCCTCCCGAATATTTTCGCTTCGCTTATCTATTCAGAGTTACAACCTAATAATGGTGTAATTACATTATTAAATGCAGGTCATTTACCTCCCATTTTATTAAAGTCAGATAGTATTTTTAAGATGCCTAAAGGTTCTCCGGCGCTTGGGCTATCGGGAGATATCCTATTCTTCGAACAGAAAATTGAGCTACAGAAGAATGATTATTTAATAATTTACTCAGACGGTATTACGGAAGCACGAAATGAATCCGGTGATTTCTTCGGTGATTTTAAG
>CAJXGP010000307.1 GCA_913053915.1 uncultured Ignavibacteriales bacterium
AGTAAAAAAGAATATACACTTTATCTATTATTAGTATCTAAATTGAGCGATTCTTGATTGTCATTACAAAGAGTACAAGCGACGCGGAAATTTTGATTCGGAATCTACTTTTAACTTTTTGAAAGCCTAAAATAAAGATGTTCATATTGTACATGTTTAGAATGTGTAATGTGTGTTAATGATGCATTTAACAATACCTATTAAAAATTCTTAAATCATTTTAAGCAAGGAAAAGCATTGATAAGTAATTCAATATTAATTAAAAATTGTAAATTATTTAATGAATTAAATGATAAACCTAAAGATATTTTAATTGAAAGCGGTAGAATATCTAAAATTGAAAGTAATATACAAATTAAAAGTGATCAGCTAATTGATGCACGAGAAAGGATCGTATCGCCTGGTTTGATTGATGTCCATATACAAGGCGCAGGAGGGGCGGATATATTAGATAATTCAATCGCATCTCTCCAAACCATATCAAAAACTTTATCTCGTATAGGTACAACAAGCTACTTGGGAACTACCGTTGTTAAACCGGAAGAGAATAATCAACATTTGAGACTTGCAAAGGAATATATTAATAAAAAAATGGGAGGTTCCGTATTATTAGGATTTCATCTTGAGGGTCCCTTTATAAATATTCAAAAGAAGGGAGGGCTGGATCCATCAAGTATTTACGCCTCATCTGATGAAAAATTGGATGAAATATTGGAAATTACAGATAATACACTAAGAATGATGACAATTGCGCCTGAACTTCCAGGTAATTTGAAAATTATTAAAAGGTTAGTTGAAAATAATGTTATTGCTTCTTTTGCCCATTCGAATGCAACTTATGAAGAAACTAAAAAAGGATTTGACGCCGGTATAAATCACGTTACGCATATTTTTAATGCTATGCCCTCGTTACACCATAGAAATCCTGGACCGATTGCGGCAATTTTTGAAAATAAAAACATAACCGTTCAAATTATTAGCGATGGACACCATATTCATCCAAGTATAATTAAAATGATTTATCATTTAATCGGTAACGATAGGAGTATCTGTATAACCGATGGAATGCATGGAATTGGTTTAAGAGATGGAAATTATTTTTATAATAAAAAAGAATACATTTCCAAAAACGGTGCCGCTAGGTACCTTGATGGTACTTTAATCGGCTCGACCACAAGTCTCCTGAATATTGTTTTAAAATTTAAAGAATTTACCGGTTGTTCTTTGGAGCATGCGGTGAACACTGCTTCATTAAATCCGGCAAAATTATTAAAAATTGATAATTGTAAAGGCTCTTTGAAAGAAGGCAAGGATGCCGACCTTATAATATTAGATAATGATTATTCAGTCTTTGCCACATTTGTGGAAGGAGAATTGGTGTATAGAAAAAGCTCAATAACTCATACTAGCTAAACATGATTAAAATTATTTCTTTCAAGATTCAAAACTATAAGTCAATATTAAAACAGTTCTGATTTAGAATCTCATTTTAAATTTTTTCAAACTTCCGAGTAAATAACATTATTTCCCGATACAGGATTTAGAAAGGGAAACAATTTTAATTTAACATTGTGAATTCGATAAAATCACTTCAATATCCATAATAATTCTTCGTATCCTTCTTTAGCCATTTCTTCAATTGGAATAAACTTTAATGCAGCAGAATTTACACAATATCTTAAATGATTCGGTGCCGGACCGTCGTTAAATAAATGTCCGAGATGGGAGTTACCGAATTTACTACATACTTCTATTCTTATCATGCTCATAGATATATCTTTTGTTTTAATTAAAAATCTAGGGTCGATAGGTTTTGTAAAACTTGGCCAGCCGGTGCCTGAATCGAATTTATCTGTTGAACTAAATAAAGGCTCACCGGAGACTATATCGACATAAATACCTTTTTTATGGTTATTCCAATATTTATTCTGAAAAGGCATTTCAGTTTTACTCTTTTGGGTTACATCATATTGTATAGGAATTAATTCTAGTTTTAATTTCACATCCGGTTGTTTTTTAAATTTGTTTATTTTAAAATTTCCCCAAACAGACATTATAAAATTTTCTCTGCCGGAAGCTCTTTTATAGTTTATGTAATGGGCAGGTTTTTTTTGATAGTAGTTTTGATGATAATCTTCAGCGGGATAAAAAGATGTAAATTTTTTAATTTTTGTTGCAATAGGTTTTTTAAATAAACCCGATATGTTTATTAAATTTTTTGATTCTTCCGCAATTCTTTTCTGCAATTCATTACTGTAAAAAATTACTGACTTGTACTGTGAGCCTCGATCATAAAAAGAGCCTCCTTCATCAGTGGGATCTAATTGTTTCCAGTATACCGTTATCAATTCCGAATAGCTGATAATATTAGGATCATAAATAATCTTTACGGCTTCAACACTACCGGTATTGCCTTTACATACTTCCTCATAAGTAGGCTTTTTGATATGTCCTCCTGCATAACCGGATATAACATCTTTCACTCCTTCAAGACTCTCGAAAGGAGCCTCCATACACCAAAAACACCCGCCTGCAAATGTGGCAGTATCAAATTTGACATTATCTGAAAATATTAATTTATTATTCATAAGCCCATTCTAAAAAGTATTGATATACCATTCTGAACACATTCACTTCGTTCAGTGTAAACTCAGGGGGTGGAATAAAATAAGTTATCGAATTACAACCCCTAAACTACGTGAAGAATCTTATAGTCCATTGTAAAATAAGAGATTCTTCTCGAGTAAGATCATTTACTAAAAGCATCTTCAATTAACTTTTTCTGCTGCTGTCTGGAAACTTTATTTGAACCGGCAGCGGGGCTGGCAGCTTCCGGCCGCCCAACATACATCAATTTTTGACCGTTATTAAGTTGTTCAACCAACCTTTGCGCCAAGAAGAACCAAGCGCCCATATTCTTAGGCTCCTCTTGCACCCAAACAACTTTTTTTGCATTTGTATATGAATCAAGAATCTGTTCAAGCATTTTTCCGTTATATGGATAATATTGTTCTATCCTGACAATAGCAGTATTGTTTATTTGTTTTTCCCTTCTATAATCGATTAAATCGTAATAGACTTTACCGCCGGTAAGAATTACTTTTTCAATTATATTCTTATTTTCCGTTGTTGAATCATCGATTATTTCAATGAATCTTCCTTTGATGAATGATTCTTTCGGCGATTTAGCTTCCGGGTGACGAAGCAAACTTTTAGCAGTCATAATTATAAGTGGTTTTCGAATAGCTAATTTCATGTGACGCCTCAAGAGATGAAAATATTGTGCCGGTGTTGTTAAATTACATACATAAATATTATCTTGAGCGCAGAGTGTCAAGAATCTTTCAAGCCTTGCACTGGAATGTTCAGGACCTTGCCCTTCATATCCGTGGGGAAGGAGCATAACTATACTATTCGGTAACTGCCATTTCTCAAAAGAAGCTACAATAAAATTATCAATAATGACCTGAGCTCCGTTGGCAAAATCACCAAACTGTGCTTCCCACATAACCAACGTTAACGGATCAGCGATACTATAACCATATTCAAATCCCAAAACAGCCGCTTCCGAAAGTAAACTATCAAGAGCTTCTATCTTGGATTGAGAATTATTTATGTGATTTAAAGGTATATATTCATCTCCCGAATTAATATCTGTAAGCGCCAAGTGTCGTTGGCTGAAGGTACCCCTAACACTGTCTTGCCCGCTAAGTCGAACCGGTATATCTTCATATAATAAACTTCCAAAAGCTAGGGACTCTGAAAATGCCCAGTCTGCTTCTATTTTTCCATTTACAAACTCTTTTCTTTTGTCCAAGAATTTTTTCAATTTTGGATGAATGTATCGGACGAAGATGCCGAAAAATATATCAAAATCTTTACTTTGCTTGAGCGTGAAGAAATAGAAAATCTCATTGCCGAACACCGTAAAATGCCCCATTTACG
>CAJXGP010000308.1 GCA_913053915.1 uncultured Ignavibacteriales bacterium
CCGCCGGTAGCACCATATAAACATGTATTCCCAATAATGATATTTTCAGCCGGATCAAAAGTAACTTCTTCCGGAACCTTGACAATCAATCTCCCACCGGAAAGCCCTTTACCGGTATAATCATTTGATTCACCTGTAAGAATTAAATCAATTCCTTTTGCGAGGAAAGCACCGAAACTTTGCCCTGCCGTCCCCCGCAGATAAATTTTAATAGTTCCATCGGGTAAACCGTCATCACCATATTTTTTAGCAATTATACCCGAAAGCATCGTTCCAACTGTTCTGTTGATGTTCTTTATTCTACTCTTAATCTCAACCGGTTTACCATATTCAATTGCAGGTTTTGCCTGCACAATAAAATCATGATCCAATTCGTGGTTTTGTTCACGGGTATGATAAAGATCGGTATTGTATAAAGGAGTCGGTTTAAAAAGTGGTTTACTCAAATCAATACCTCTTGCCTTCCAATGATCATACGGACGCACCGGAATTATTTTTTCTGTTTTTCCAATCATTTCGTTAATGGTTCTGAATCCAAGCAAAGCCATTATTTCTCTAACTTCCTGAGCAACAAAAAACATAAAATTTATTACATATTCCGGTTTACCAGTAAATTTTTTTCTAAGTTCGGGGTCTTGAGTTGCAACACCAACCGGACATGTATTCAAATGACATTTTCTCATCATAATACATCCCTGAGTAATCAAAGGCGCCGTAGCAAAGCCAAACTCTTCAGCACCGAGGAGCGTTGCAATAACAACATCCCGCCCTGTTTTAATCTGACCGTCAACAGCAAGATAAACTCTATCCCTTAATCCGTTAAGCACCAAAGTTTGATGTGTTTCACTCAAACCGAGCTCCCATGGAGTACCGGCGTATTGGATTGAAGATATCGGACTTGCACCGGTACCACCGTCATGTCCGCTAATTAATATATGATCTGCATGTGCTTTCGCAACGCCTGCTGCTATAGTTCCAACACCGGCTTCCGAAACTAGCTTGACACTGATTCTTGCAGACGGATTTATATTTTTTAAATCAAAAATCAATTGTTTCAGATCTTCGATTGAATAAATATCATGATGAGGCGGAGGACTAATTAAAGTAACACCAGGAGTACTGTGTCTTATTTTAGCAATTATTAAATTCACTTTATAACCCGGAAGTTGTCCGCCCTCGCCCGGTTTAGCACCTTGCGCCATTTTTATTTGAAGTTCATCGGCATTTACAAGATAATTGGCAGTAACGCCAAACCTGGCGGAAGCAACCTGTTTAATTGCGGAACGCATACTCTCACCATTAGGCAATGTATTAAATCTTTGAGGGTCTTCACCACCTTCGCCGGTATTTGATTTTCCCCCAATCTTATTCATTGCCAAAGCAAGTGAAGTATGAGCTTCTTTAGAAATTGCTCCGAAACTCATTGCACCGGTTGAAAATCTTTTAATTATTTCAGATGAGGGTTCAACTTCTTCTAAAGGTATTTTCTTTCCGCTCGTATCAAATTCAAACAAACTTCTTAAAGTAACTCTTCTTTTACTTTGATTATTAATTAATTCGGCATACTCTTTATATATATTGTACTCATTTCTTCTAGTGCTAAGTTGAAGCTTAGAAATAGTCAACGGATTCCATAAATGTTTCTCACCGTCTTGCCTGTAATAGTACAATCCACCGACCTCAAGAGAGCTTTGATCAATTTGAGGATCTAAAGCATATTTGTGTCTTTTTATGGTTTCTTCTTCCAGCATTTCCAAACTTAAGCCTTCTATTTTAGTAGCAGTTCCGGTAAAATAATTTTCAACTATTTCACTATCTAGGCCAAGGGCTTCAAAAATTTGAGCTCCACAATAAGACTGCAATGTACTGATACCCATCTTGCTGAATATTTTAAATAATCCCTTGCTTACGGCATTTATGAAATTAACCTTCGCAGTTTTATAATCCTTAATATCGGGTAAGAATCCATTTTTAACCAATTCCGCAATCGTTTCATACGCAAGATACGGATTGATAGCATTGGCACCATATCCGCAAAGGAGTGCAAAATGAAAAACTTCTCTAGGTTCGCCACTTTCGATTATGATACCGGTTCTCGTTCTTAAACCGGTTTTTATTAATGCATGATGCACACCCGATACCGCTAGAAGACTGGGAATAGCAGCACAAGATTCGTCAATACCCCTATCGGAAAGGATTATCAGCGAAATACCGGATTTTACAGCTTCCACAGCTTCCGTACAAATTTGATCCAATCTTTCACGCATATTATGACGGACATAGGGGTTAAACAACAACGGAATTGTCGTTGATCTAAAATGTCCTTTTGTAATATTTCTAATTTTCTCCAGTTGTGAATTTGAAAGAAGCGGATGTTCCAATTCCAACCGATGAGCATGCAGTGGAGTTTCCGCTAATAAATTTTGTTCCGGGCCAATGTACGTAGTTAACTCCATTACCAATTCTTCTCTTATTGGGTCTATAGGTGGATTTGTAACTTGTGCAAATGATTGTTTAAAATATCTGAATAATAATTGCGGGTGTTCCGACAAAATAGCCAATGCCGCATCACTTCCCATCGAACCGATTCCCTCATATCCGTTACCGGCCATAGGTAAAACGACTTTCATTAAATCTTCTTTTGTATAACCGAAGATTTTTTGTCGTATATGAAGTGATGCAGGATCGGCATTATATATATAATCCGGTGAAGGCAAATGAGTCAGCTTAATCATATTTTCATTAACCCATTTGCGATACGGTTTTCTCGTTACAATTTTTCTTTTTACTTCTTCATCATTAATTATTCTGCCTTGTTTGAGATCGAGGATAAACATTTTCCCAGGTTGAAGTTTTCCTTTTTTCACTACATTTTCGGCATCAACGCTAAAGGTTCCGGCTTCTGATGTAAGAACAACAAGTCCGTCTTTAGTTACCACATAACGTGACGGACGGAGCCCGTTTCTGTCTAAAGTTGCTCCTATAATACTTCCATCAGTAAAAACAACTGCTGCCGGACCATCCCATGGTTCCATCATAGTAGCATGATATTCATAAAAGGCTTTTCTATCCGGGTCCATTAAATTGTTTTTCGACCAAGCTTCGGGAATCATCATCATCATGGCATGAGGTAAACTTCTACCGCTCATAACCAACAGTTCAAGCACCGAATCGAAAGTAGCCGAATCACTTTGTTCTTCCATAATAATTGGGAGCATACGTCTTAAATCTTTCCCGTAGTAAGGTGATTCCATCACCGCCTGTCTTGCAGCCATCCAGTTTTTATTTCCACGCAAAGTGTTTATTTCTCCGTTATGCGCAATCATTCTAAACGGATGTGCAAGGTCCCAAGTCGGAAACGTATTTGTAGAAAATCGCATATGTATCATTGCCATAGCGGATTTCAAATCCGGATCATTCAAATCTGTATAATAAGCGGTCATTTGAGGTCCGAGCAGCATTCCTTTATATATTAAAGTCTTGCTGGAAAAAGAAGGGACATAATATTTGCTTCTGTCACATTTTAACTCAACTCGAATCCGGTGATCGATGATTCTTCTGATAAGATATAATTTTCTTTCGAATTCGTCTTGAGTAGTAATCTTTTTATTAGCGCCGATAAAACAATGACGAATGAACGGTTGAGTTGCCATGGCACCTTTACCGGGAACATTCGGATCTACCGGAATATTACGCCAACCCAAAAACTTTTGGTCTTCATCTATAACAATTTTCTCAACGATGTTTTCTATTGCTTTTCTTAAGATAGCATTCTGAGGCAGAAACATAACTCCTACTCCATATAAGCCCTCTTTAGGTAATGAAAAGTTATTTTCAGCAGCTACTTTCCTCATGAATTCATCCGGCATTTGAATTAAAATACCTGCACCATCGCCGGTATTGGGGTCTGCGCCCACTGCTCCTCTATGTTCAAGATTGCATA
>CAJXGP010000309.1 GCA_913053915.1 uncultured Ignavibacteriales bacterium
ACTGTTAATTTTTCAATATAAATCCCTTTTTGGTTCCGGCTTGTCCAGGTTAGGTGATGCGAATGAAAACGGGATAAATAAAATGTGGCTTTTCCAAGGGAGCGGATCTAATGAAGATGATATTGGAGCGTTTGGTGATGCTGCATTTGATAAGGGCTGGCTTACGAAAACGGTCATCGCAAAGCAAGAGGCAGTATATTGGAAATGTGATAATCCAAATCCGTGTATTACTTGTGATTGGCCAAATCAAGGTTTTTGGTATATAGTGAATATGTGGTACACTGGTTTGGAGCAACAGATATATCCCTAAGTTGTAGGATGGATAATTGGTTATGAATTTGTTTATTCCTTTTAATTTACATCACTAAATATTAGAGTAAAATAATGAAAATAAAATGTATTATTCTGTTGTTAAGCACGGCTATTTTTTCCCCGTCTCTTTTTGCTCAAAAAAATTATAACGCTATAACCGGTAATAATAAAGATTATGTTTCAACCGTATTAATGAGAGGTTATCCGGTTATACTTAAGGGCAATTATTACTTTTCACAAAAGAGTAATTTTTTATATTCTGTAATTTACAAGAATAAACAAGATTCGCTATATTGTATAATTAAAAAAGCAGAACCTGATTCCGACAAATATTTATTAGTCTATTCCAGGGAAAATGTAATAATGGGTTACAATTATTTAAATTCTAAAAAAATTACTAACGGACGTTTAAACCTTAGCGGAGAAATTACACTGTCAGATGGGACTGTATTGATAGTTGAAATATTTTATCAACCCGGCAATAATATTATTTTATCAAAAGTTTTTAATAAGAATAGTGATATAAAATTTGAACTGGGAATACGAGATGAGTTGATCATGATGTTTGCAAAGGTTTATAGTTACGAAAAAGGTAAGATAAGTAATACCGTTGAATATGCGTATAATGTTTTCCCGGTAAGGTATAATATTTATCCTTTAAATTTTCATCTAACTTTAGGACTTAGTTTTTCAAAGTATTATAAAATAGATTTTCGCTTCGGTATAACGGCTGTTTATGTAGATTTTACCGGCATTGATGAAGGGATATTTTTCAAAGCAAACTTTTTTGAACAAAAATTTTATGGTACTGCAGGTGTAGACTTTTTTCAGAATGCAGGATTTGGGCATAATCTTTCTGAAAGCTGGGGTAATTTTACTTTTTTGTGTCTAGGATTTGGCTACAATATATCAAGAAATTTTATAATTGATTTAATATATTATTATCCCACAAGTAAAGTTTATGGGAATAATCAGGTGTCGAATTATCCTGAATCCGGCTATACGAATTATAATAAGGTTGTTAACGGTTTGATTAAATTAGGATTTCAGTATTCATTCATTTTTTAAGCAGTTGTTAATAATTATCAAAAAAATATAAGGTAACCATTTTATAATTCAAGTATATCAGAAAACCTTTCCTCACCTAACTCCAACTGAATGATAAAAAATTTTTACAATAATTAAACTGTTTTAATTTGTAGTGTAATAATCAATATACATAGAAGAAGAAAAATTTGGAAACAGAAAAAAGTTCTAAAAAATTTTCACGGCATTAAAATTCTACGATGGATATATGTGAATTTTAGGAAAAATTTACATGTGGAAGTAAAAATTTCTTGAAAAAATATTTCATTTTATTAAAAAATATTTGTAATATATACACTTATGTATAATTTTAATTTGGCATGAAAATAGAATGACTTAAAAAAAATAGAAGGAAAATTAAAGAGTATGTCTGAAAAAAATTCCAGGAATCATTGGTCGATTAAGGATGGTGATTACGAAAGAAAAGAAACGAATGAAGTTGATTTCAAATTAATAAAAAAACAGAAATCAAGGAAAAGAAAAGCAATTTATAGTGTTTTAGCGATTATTTCCATAATCATAGAAATTTTTATTTTAAAAGTTGTTGCAAAAATATAGCATTGCTTTAACTATGAGGGATTGCTCTTTTACTCTCATTTTTTTATACTTCCTCTACAAACCGGATAATTATACCTGCATAATCTCATAAGAGCTAGTCAGGTTGTTGTGAAAATTCTAATATAGTTGTAAAATGTGAAGTTGAAAGTAAAAGAGTTAATTGTAACAAGTTTTTTCCAAATGATGTGAAACACAAAACAACTGTACAGATATCAATATCCCGTTCTCTACAAAATAATCCGTGTCATATTTCTATGTTGAGATGGGTCGCGTAATAAAAATATGATGTATACAATGTATGAATTAAAAAAAAGCATCACTTTTATTTCCATCAATTTGAGTTTTTAGGATATCGTTTTTTCTCTTAGAGTTAAAGATGTTGATTTAAAACTATCTGATGGATCATATCAAAATTGTACAAAGCTAACTTTCCTTGACTACATAAAGCCATTTCTCTATATTTGAAACCATATTTGTTCATCATTTTATAGAAAGAAACGGCATAAAGGTTGAAAAACTACAAAAAGACAGTCCTTCCAAGTGGGATTATAATGTTAACCGAGACTATCCCCCATGTGAAGTCGTTTTCTCTCGGATTTTGGTTTAATGTCGGCTCGCGTGATGAAAACTTAAAAAGCAATGGAATTGCACATTTCATTGAGCACATGCTCTTCAAAGGCACAAAAAAACGTTCGGCACGAAAAATTGCAACCGATATCGAATCTTGTGGCGGTTATTTAAATGCGTTTACTTCGAAAGAGCATACTTGTTATTATGGTAGAGGCATCGTTAATCATTTAGATAAAACATTTGAAGTCCTCGCCGATATGATACAAAACCCAACTTTTAGAATTTCCGAAATTAAAAAAGAAGCTAGGGTTGTTATTGATGAGCTTTATGATATTGAAGACAATCCCGAAGAACTAATATTTGATAAATTTGAAGAGATTATCTTTCGCCGGAACAATTTGAGTTTACCAATAATCGGGTCTGAAAAAAATATTCAGGGATTTAACCAATCAGATCTTTTTAATTGCGTTAATGATAAATATGGATTCAACAGATTAATTATAGCTGCTTCCGGAGCGATTGAACATAGTCGATTGTTAAAATTAGCTGATAAATTTATAACAAAAGACTTAGGTATTTCTTCAATTAAAAGGAAAAATTATAAGTTCGCTCATCAACCTGTAAAGTTTGAAATTATCGATAAAGAAATTCAGCAAGTTCAAACAATTATTGGAAAAGCAACATACGGTTATAAAGATGAGAAACGTAATAAAGTGGAATTGCTCGCTCAAATTCTAGGAGAAGGAAGTAGCTCAAGATTATTCCAATCACTACGTGAAAGAAACGGCATAGCTTATCAAATCAATTCATTCTTGAATTCATTTTTTGATGTATCGGCTTTTGGAATTTATTTTTCAACTAATGAAAAAATGCCTAATAAAGCGGTTGATCTAATCCTAAAAGAATTTAAAAAAATGAGAGAAAATAAAATATCCGAAAGAGAACTAAAAAAAGCGAAAGAGTCTATTAAAGGTAGTTTGTTATTAAGCCTTGAGAGTACCTCAACTAGAATGATGCGAATGGCACAATCGGAATTTTATTTCGGAAAATTAAAATCGACTGAGGAAATTATGAAAGAAATTGATTCAATAACTAAAGAGGATATTCTTGAGATTTCTAACGAATTACTGTTGGAAGATTCATTCAATAAATTAATTTTAAAATCAAAAAATGTATTATTAAAATCGGCTGCATAGCCGAGTAAAAATTGAGGTGAAAAATGATTATCGGAATCCCAAAAGAAATTAAAGCAAGTGAAAATAGAGTCTCATTGCTTCCCGGGGGCGCTGCAACATTAATTAAAAATGGTCATACTGTACTTATTGAAACAAATGCCGGCGTAGGCAGCAGCTTTTCGGATGAGATGTACAAATCAGTTGGTGCGGAAATTATTCCAAACGAAAAAGAAGTGTTCG
>CAJXGP010000310.1 GCA_913053915.1 uncultured Ignavibacteriales bacterium
GGGATTAATATTATTACCCCTTCAAAATACAGAGTGAAAGCTAAATGTAAATTCTTTGGAATATGCGGCGGTTGTAAACAGCAGGACTTAGACTATCAAATTCAACTACAATATAAGCAAGAGCAAGTGGAGGAAGTATTCAGAATACTGGGCGGTTTTTCAGATATCACTTGCGAGGAAATCGTTAGAGCGGATAATATATTTTTCTATCGGAATAAAATGGAATTTTCTTTCTCCGACAAAAGATGGTTACTCGAGAATGAAATTAAGAAGGAAGGAAAAATCGATAGAAGTTTTGCGATTGGATTGCATATTCCCAGAATATTTGATAAAGTTTTAGATATCGATGAATGTTACCTACAATCCGAATTGAGTAATCGAATATTAAATTTTTCACGTGATTTTTTTAAACAGAAGAATATTCCGGCTTACTCCACTAAAACACATACCGGCTATTTACGCCATTTGGTAATTAAACAATCTCATCACACAAACGATTTAATGGTAAACCTCGTCACTGCCTCAGAAAATAACACGTTGATGAAAGAATATACAGATTTTCTTCTTGAAAGAGTTCCTCAAATTTCAACTATAATTAATAATATTAATCTTAAAAAAGCCTCTGTTGCAATAGGAGACTATGAAAAGATTTACTTCGGCAACGGATTTATTTTCGATTTTATAGGAAATTTTAGATTTAGAATCAGTGCTAATTCTTTTTTCCAAACAAACACACTTCAATCTGAAAAATTATATAATCTAATTCTCAATTTTGCTGGATTAATGGGAGATGAGATTGTGTATGACCTTTATTCCGGAGCCGGTACAATTACAATTTATATATCAAAATATACTAAAAAGGTATTTGGCTTCGAAACAGTTGAATCTGCCGTTAACGATGCAACAATAAACATGGGATTAAATAATATTCACAATATTCAATTTATTAAAACCGATTTGTATAAATCCTTTCTGCCGATACTAAAAAATAATGACGTTCCAAAACCAAATGCGGTTATCCTCGATCCTCCGAGAAGCGGAATGCATCAAAATACAGTGAATGATATAATTGAACTTAATCCGGAGAAGATTGTTTATGTTAGTTGTAATCCGGCTACACAAGCAAGAGATATTAAGATGTTTACAAATTCCGGTTACAAGCTTATAAAAATAAGACCGGTAGATATGTTCCCCCATACTTATCATATCGAGAATGTAGCATTGCTTATAAAAGACTGAATTTTTTACGTTCATAATCTTTTGTAAAACTTTCGATATTTCTATTAATCATATTTCTTTTCAACTAACTTTTAACCGGTGTTACAAAAACATGATTTCGCCATTCACCTGTTTAAATAGAAATTGTCTTAACCAAATTGTTACCGTCATTTTTTGTTATCCAGTAGCAAAACAAATTCACCCTTTAAATTTTCTTTTTCTGCCGAATTGAAAATTTCCTGTGCAGTTCCTCTGAAATATTTTTCGTTCTTCATGGTAAGTTCGAAAGCCAATACTATTGGAATATTTTTCCCCAGTACTTTTATAATATCGGACAGGAGGGCTTTCAGACGATATGGTGTATCCAATAAAACTATTACCTCCTTAATGGATTTAAGCTTAAATAATTCATTTCTACGTTCCCATTTTTTCGGTGAAAGCCAGCCATAGTAATAAAATTTTTCAAATTTTAATCCTGAACCTGTCAATGCAGGCAATAATGAATTAGCCCCCGGAATTGGGATGATATTGATCTTCTGTGAAATACAAATATCTACCAGTAAATGTCCGGGATCGGAAAATAGCGGGGTTCCGCAATCCGGAATTAGTGCTGCCGACTTTCCTTCGATTAGTTTTAATACAATATCATTTACAATTTCTATTTCATTATGTTCGTTCAGTGCAATCAACTCTTTTTCAATTTTATAGAAAGACAGTAAACGGCGGGCTTCCTTATATTCTTCACATATAATAAAATTAACTGATTTTAATATATTCAAAGCTCGAAGTGTAATATCTTCATAATTACCGATTGGGGTTGAGACCAAGTATAGATTTTTCATCTGTTTATATTTACCATTTATGCTAGTATTTTATTTGCCTATAATTCAAATTATATTATTAGAGTTTCTGCAAAATTAGATATTTGGACGATTTGTCATTTCGACCATAGGGAGAAATCTTTTAATTGCACAATAATCAAAAGATTTCTCACCTAAAAACAAAAAAATTTTCACATCTTCCGGACAACACTAAGAATGGTAAAAAAACTAAGTTGCGTTGAAGGGTTAATGATATTTACCGGGTAAATTTTCCCTTCCCCATTTCAAAACTTTAGCCATCCATATTAATTCTTCAAATGCTCTTTTAATCCTATTTACGTAAGAATTATTGAGCAAATTACCCGACTCATCAAATATTTTATTCACATCCGGGAACTGAACATCAGTGAACGTTGCAGCCATACCCAACTCTCTAACAACATTCACAAGAGATTCAACGGCGCGAATACCTCCCCAATTTCCGCTTGAAACTCCGGCAAAAGCAACCGGTTTGTGAATATAATTTTTCAATTCACTATCTAACATACGTTTTAATGAACCGGGAAAACCGTGATTATACTCCGGAGTAACAATAAAAAATCCATCTGCTTCTGCGGTAATTTTTATATAGCGAGGATCTTTATTCTCTTCATCGTTACCGTCAAAAGGGAAATTAAATTCAACGGGATCGACAAGAACAGCGGTCACCCCTTCTAATTCATTTCCTACTTTCAGGATTAAATTTGAGACATAAATAGATTTTCGTTTTTGACGTGTTGTACCTTGCAAAATAGCAATATTTAAATTATTCATCATCCATTCGACCTTTCATTATAAACATATTAGTTAAATTAAAGTTCAGATTAAGAAGTTATTCCGGCAAGATAATTAACTTTATATAAGTTCTAAAGTGCAACATGTTTAACGAAGAACTTAATCTAATATCTGTTTCAACAATTTTTAATATCCAGATAAAATCCAGCGTTCAACTTGACTTATAAGATACACTTTACAAAGCCGGCAAAATCATAAAATGACTCCTCCGCCAAGACATAAATCATTATTATAAAAAACTGCAAATTGTCCCGGTGCAATACCTTGGTCAGGTTTATCCAATTTTACAAACGCCTTATTATCATCAATAAAGTTCAACTTACAATTATACATTAACGCCCCGTGTCTGATTTTCAATTGAAAGGCATTATTTTCCGGTTTTTCACCGGATATCCAGTTAAACTTCCCAACAATAAACTCATCTTTTGCCCGTCTAAAATAATTTTCTTTTGAGACATAAATAACATTTTCATTCACATCCTTTTTAACCACATACCAAGGACCTCCGGAAAGCCGCAGTCCTGATCTCTGACCAATCGTAAAATAATAATAACCGTTATGCCCTCCCAATTTTTTACCGGTATCAAGTTCGATTATATCACCTTTAATTTCGCCCAGGTGATGCTTAATAAATTCAGTAAACTTTATTTGTCCAAGGAAACAAATCCCTTGGCTATCTTTTCTACTCATATTCGGTAAAGAATATTCGCGGGCTTTTTGCCTGACTTGAGCTTTATTTAAATTGCCGAGAGGAAAATACGCTCTGGATAACTGCTCTTGAGTCAGATAAGCTAAAAAATAAGTCTGATCTTTTATAGGATCAGGTGTCCTTATTAACTTATATTTATTCCCGTCGAATTCAACTTTGGCGTAATGACCGCTGGCAACTTTATCGAATGAATCATCAATTTTATCGTAAAATTGACCGAATTTAATTAAGCTGTTGCAAAACATATCCGGATTAGGAGTACGTCCTTTTTTTATTTCCTCAATGGTGTAAGTCACAACAGTATCCCAATATTCCTTTTGAAGCGGAAGAATTTCAAGTGGGATACCGGCTTGT